>JAFGQJ010000140.1 GCA_016935715.1 Spirochaetales bacterium | reverse complement strand
CAGGTCCCACTCGGCCGGTTCGGCTCCCAGACAGCGAAGCAGGGCATGGCGCAAGCGGTTGACCCGGCGGCGCAGGCGGACAGGATCGGGAGCGCCCTCTTCGCACAGCCGTCGGCAGGCCTCGGCGGTTGCGGTGAGCCCGGGACCGCACTTCCCATCCAGGGCCAGCATCCCGCAGATGAAGCCCAGATAGTTGCGGTGCGGCTCTCCTCCCCCCTGCAGCTCCCGCTCCTCGGCCTGAAGCAGCAGCACGATCTTGCGCAGCCGGGTTTTTCGGGGCAGCTTGGAGAGCTTCTCGATCGATATCACGAAAACAACGATCTAGTAGGCGGATTTGACCAGCTCGTACAGATCCTCCGCCGAAATGCTTCTGGGCAGGTAGTTCATCATGTCGAAGTTGCGGGCGATCCCCGCAATGTCCACCATGTCGTCCAGGTTGAGATCGAAATCCCTCAGGCGGGTCGGCAAGCCCAACGAACCAATGATACGTCTCACCGCCTCCACGGCTCGATTGGCGCCCTCGACCGGAGCCTCGTCGTCCACCTCCTCGCCCAGGTAGCGTGCAACCGCCGTGAGCTTCTCCGAGGCGATACCCGAATAGAACTCCATCACGTGGGGCAGCATGATCGAGGAAACCCAGGATTTGGGAACCATGAAGCTGCCGTTGATCGCATAGGCCAGGGCGGTGCCCACTCCTGCCTTGCTGATCGTGAGGCCCAGGCTCGCGAGCACTCCGGCCATGGAGGCGTTCATGCGCACCCTCAAATCATCGGGTTGATTGATCAACGGATCGATTATCCTGCCGATCAGCTCGCAGGCGCGCAGGAAGAAAGTATCGGAGAGAAAACTGGCTCGGGAGCAGAGATACCCCTCCACGGCAATGAGCAGGGTATCCATCAGCGTGGTGGCGGTATATTTCGGGGGCAGGGTGATGGTAAGCTTGGGATCCACGATCACCGCTTTGGTGATCCGTTTCTGGGTACGGCCGATCTTGGCGCTGCGATCCCGCCCGTCGGTAACCAGATACTCATCCACCAGCAGGAACGGGTCCCGGCAGGTGGTGGGAATACCGATGTAGGCGAGCGGCTGTCCCGAGGGCTGCACACCGGACAGGTACTCATCCATATCCACGTCCCCGGGGCTCGCCATGGCGATGCACTTGGCTATCGAAAGGGTACGCACACCGCCCAACCCGACCACGATCTCCGCCCGGGCGCTTCTCGACAGATTGACCCCGTCATCCACTACCTTGCTGGTGGCGTGGGGCACGACCTCGTCGTATACGATGTACTGGATCCCCTTTTTTTCGAACAGGGCCTGGATTCTGTCGATCACCTTGCCTTCGTAGAGGATCGCCTCGGTCACCAGCAGCACACGCTCGCCGTACTGGCTCACCACCGCTGCAATCCTGTTGACGACATCCAGGCCGAAGCGCACGTCGGTGGGAATGGAAAAGGACAGGTCAGGCATCGTAAAGGCGCTCTCCTTGCAATATCAAAAAGGCGGAAGGCCCATGATTGGACCCTCCGCCCATAGTTTCTCTACGCTTTGCAGCCCTCAGGTAATCTCGAAGTATTCCATGAGGCGATCGGCCACCGAACTGATCACTTTGTCTGATATGTACGATGGATCCTGGAGTTTCTTCTTGGCGGCTTCCACGAGCTCCCAGCGGATCTCCGGCGCCTGCTTGGCAATGGTGGCCGCCTGATAGACTTCGGCCTTGCTCTTGGCCTCTTCGCTGAGATTGATCGAGTCCGCTCCCTGGCTCTTCTTGGGTTTATCCGCGGGCTTTGTCTTTTTAAAACTCTGTACCGGATCCGTAGGTCCGATTCGTTCAATCGTCATCGCCAGCCGTATTCCTTTCATTTACCAGTATCGTCATGGATGACATACAACTTGATATTTTTATCGCTCCATCACGAACAGGCAAAACTCTCCCTTAATTGTCGTCCTTCCCTCCAAATCCGTCAAGAGCTCGGCGGGAAAACCTTGCAGGAACTCCTCGTGCACTTTCGTCATTTCCCGCCCGATCAGACAGCTCCTGTCCGGGGCCAGAGAACGGAGATCCGAAAGCAGTTTGAGGATCCGATGCGGTGACTCGAACAGCACCAGAGCCTCCCCCCGGTCGAGCAGTTTTTTCAACTGGGTGCGCCGGCGGCCGCCCTTGGGAGAAAGAAAACCGGCGAAAGTGACCGCAGCGGTGGCCGCCCCGCTGACGCTCAAGATCAGCGAAAGGGCCGAAGGTCCGGGAACGGGAGTGATCTTCACCCCTCTCTCACGGGCCAGAGCCACCAGATAGGAGCCGGGATCCGAGATGCCCGGCGTTCCCCCGTCGGTCACCAGCGCGATGCGCCGTCCCTGCTCCAGCAGCTCCAACAAACGGGGGGCGGCTTTCTTCATATTGTGGCTGTGAAAAGCCGTCAGAGATGCTTTCAGCCCGTAGTGGTTCAGCAGCTTCAGAGTCTGCCGCGTATCCTCGCAGGCGATCAGATCCACCTCCCCCAGGATCCGAAGCGCCCTGCCGGAGATATCCTCTAGATTGCCGATCGGCGTAGCCACGATGAACAGCATCACCTCCAATGTACACGATGAAACAGAAACTTGCCATTGCCCGAAATTCAGCATTACCATTGAGAGGGGAGTGAAGACTATGAAGAAAAAACATGCGGGATCGAACAAGCCGAAGCAGACCAGGCCCAAAGAGCCGATCCGCACCCTGCTCAAGCAGGAGGGCAAGATGGTGCACGGGACGCGGGGCAAACCCACCAGGGGACCCCGCGGCAATAAGCGCTGAGGCGCGGCATCGGGGAGCTCGAGGCACCGCTCGGGGAGCCGAGACCCCCCTGCCTTGTCAACTTCCCTGCTACGTTCTATTATCACCACCATGTTGGACCTCAAATTCATCCGGGAGAACCTGGATCAAGTCATCGAAAACACGAAGAACCGCCAGGTGGCTGCCGACCCCCGGCGGGTCGTGGAGCTGTACGACCGGCGTAACCAGCTGCTCCAGGAAACCGAGGCGCTGCGCCACCGGCGCAACCTCAACGCCCAGGAGATGAAACAAAAGCTGGAAGCGGACAGGCGGCAGCAGCTGATGGCAGAGGGAAAAAGCCTCAAGGCACAGCTCTCCGACATGGAAAAGACCCTGGAAAGCCTCGCGGCGCAGTTGAATGACGAGCTGCAAAAGCTGCCCAATCTCTCCCACCCCGACGCTCCGGTGGGCAGGGGGGATGAGGAAAACCTGGAGCTGAAGCGCTGGGGTGAACCCAGGGCCTTTTCCTTCCCGGCCAGGGATCATCTCCAGCTCGCCCAGGAGCTCGACCTCGTCGACTTCGAAACCGCAGCCCGGGTCAGCGGTCCCAAGTTCTACTATCTGAAAAACGAGGCCGTTCACCTGGACCTGGCCCTGACCCGCTATGCCCTGGACACCCTTCAGAGCGAAGGGTTCCTGCTCACCATCACTCCCGATATCGCCAAGGAAGAGGTGGTGGAGGGAATCGGCTTCAACCCGAGGGGAGAGGAGTCCAACATCTACTCGGTGGAGGGAACCGGGGCCTGCCTGATCGGCACCGCCGAGATCACCCTGGGCGGCTACTACGCAGACCAGATCCTCGAGGCGGCCGACCTTCCGATCAAGATGGCCGGCGTCTCTCATTGCTTCCGCAGGGAAGCGGGGGCCGCGGGACAGTATTCCAAGGGGCTGTACAGGGTGCATCAGTTCGGCAAGGTGGAGATGTTCATCTTCTGCAAGCCCGATCAATCCGAAGCGATGCATCGCTACCTGCTGGATATAGAGGAACGGATCTTCCAGGGGCTGGAAATCCCCTACCGGGTGGTCGATACCTGCACCGGCGAGCTGGGCGGACCAGCCTACCGCAAATTCGACCTGGAGGCCTGGATGCCCGGAAGAGGGGAGAATGGGGACTGGGGAGAAGTCACCAGTGCCTCAAACTGCACGGACTACCAGGCCAGGCGTCTGGCCATCCGCTACAGGGAGGAGGGAAGGAACCGCTTCGTGCACATGCTCAACGGCACGGCGGTCGCCATATCCCGGGCCCTGATCTCCATCCTGGAGAATCATCAGCAGGCCGACGGCTCCGTGCGCATCCCGGCCAAACTCGTGCCCTACACCGGTTTCGAAAGGATCCAGCGGCAAAACAGGACATGAAAACCCCGATCGAAAGCCTGCGGGAATCCGGCTACAAGGTGTACTACAGCAACACCACGGCGCTGGATCGATATTTCCGCATTCCTCCCGGCCCCTCCTCGTATCTGCTGACCGACTCCTCCCTGGTCAATCTGGCCGGTACGTTCGAGGATCTGCGGTATCCCGGGCTGCTGTACGAAGAGGCGCTGCTTCACCGCGGGGGCAGACGTTATCTGTTTCGCTGCTATGACGAGGATGTGGCCTCTGCCCCCAGACCGTTCACCGTACAGGAGCTTCTCTACGACCCGGACCGGGATATCTTCCTGGACCCGGCGGGCGTGTACCCGGATCTGCGCAGAACCCTGCTGGTGCGACAGAGGGGCGGATCCTCCCTGCTGTACCTGAGCGAGGCAGCGGTGCTGGTTTCGCGCTATCACTACCAGGCGGAAGCCGAGTCTCTCACCCTGGAGCCCCCCTACGCCGAACCGGACAATGCCTTCCAGCGGGAGCTGCTGCTGGCCGTTCTGACCGGAGCCAATCCGCAGAAGGGCTTGTCACTCCTGTACGCGAGCGGTTTCATCGAGACCTATTGGCCTGAACTGCACAAGATGACCGCCATTGCCCACCACAAGGACTATCACCCGGAAGGAAACGGCTGGGAGCACACCCTGGAAACCTTCAAATACCGAAAGGGCCGTGATCCGGTCCTGTCCCTGGCTCTCCTGCTGCACGACATCGGCAAACCCGAAGCGGAAAGCACACCGGAGCGGGCTTTCGACGGACACGCGGAGCTGGGATCCGAGGTAGCCGCGCGCTTTCTGGGACGCCTGGGCTTCGACTACGATCTGATCCGCGAGGTGACCTTTCTGGTGCGCTACCACATGATGCCGGCGGCTTTGAAGCAGCTTCCGATCTACCGCTACGAGAGGATCATGGATTCGCCCCTGTTTCCGCAGCTGCTGGAGCTGTATCGGGCGGATCTGTCCGCCTCCTACTGGAGCCCGGAGGGCTACTATCAGGCCTGCCAGGTGTACCGCAGATACATGAAGCACAAGGCCAATCCCTACCGCCACAAGGACGGCAGGAAGCACTCCCGGCCGATGCTCAACTGAAAAGACAGGGCCGTTTTCAACTGTAGCGATCGAGCAGAAAACCCCTGAGCAGATCCAGGCTCGGTTTCAGAGCGACCGCCTGTTTCTCTTTCGAGAGGGCCTCTGTCAGGGCGGCCGGCAGATCCGGGGTGACGCCGGTGGCCTCTCGAACGGTGTCGAGAAATTTCCCGGGATGAGCGGTGGCCAGCGAGAGAATCTGCCCGCGATAGCCGGTCTGTTCGCGGTATCTGCGGGCCGCCAGAACGCCCACGGCGGTATGGGGATCGATCAGCATCCCGGCCTCTTCGTACACCCGGCGCATGGTTCGGCGGGTTTCCGGGTCGGTGATCCGTATCCCCCGGATCCATTTCCGCATCTGCCCCACGCTGCCCCCGAACGCGACCTGCAGGCGCTCGAAGTTGCTCGGATCGCCCACATCCATGGCGTTGGAGATGGTCTTCAGCGAGCTGCGCGGCCGGAACCTGCCGGTCAGCAGGTACTCGGGAATCACATCGTTCACGTTGGTGGCGGCAATGAAGCCTGCTACTGGCAGTCCCCACTGCCAGGCGTAGACTCCCGCGGTGAGATTGCCGAAGTTTCCGCTGGGAACGCAGTACAGCAGCGGCTCGTCTGTCCCGCGCTCCAGCTGCAGATGCCCGTAGATGTAGTAGAGGGCCTGGGGCAGCAGCCGCCCCAGGTTGATCGAGTTGGCCGAGCTCAGAGTCAACGTCCGGCGCAGCTCGGGATCCATGAACGCCTGTTTGACCAGCCGCTGGCAGTCGTCGAAACTGCCCTGGATCTCCAGAGCGGTGACGTTGCCGCCCACGGTGGTAAGCTGCTGTTCCTGCAGGGAGCTGATCCGTCCCGAAGGGTAGAGAACCACGACTTCGACGTTCTGTTTTCCGGCAAAGGCCTGCGCCACGGCGCTGCCGGTGTCCCCCGAAGTGGCGACCAGGATTACGGCCCGGCGGCCCTCCTGCCGAAGGATTTCCTCCATGCTGGTGGCCAAAAACGAGGCTCCGAAGTCCTTGAACGCACAGGTCGGTCCGTGGAAGAGCTCCAGGAGGGTCAGCCCATCCTCCAGAGGCTGCATGGCCGGAGCAAAGGTAAATGCCCGCTCACAGATCCGCCGCGCCGTCTCTCCGCCCAATTCTTCGCCGACCAGCTCCGCCACGATCGCCGCCGCAAGCTCCGGGAAACTCGCCTGCTTCGAGATCGCGGCGATTCGGCTGCCGAGCTCGGGCTGCTCGACGGGTACGTAGAGCCCGCCGTCCGGGGACAAGCCTGAAAACACTGCCTGGCGGAAGGAAACGGGAGAGCCTCCTCCGGCCGGGTCGGCCCGGCTGCTGAGGAATTTCAACGTTCCTCTCCCAGGATCACGGGTCCGGATTCATTGATCCGCGACAGGTACACATCGCTGTCCAGACCCGTGTCGGTGAAAGCCTTCTGCATCGCCGAACCCACCTCCCGTGCCTTCTCCATCGAGGCGCAGATGGAGAAAACCGAGGGTCCCGACCCGGAGATCGAGCATCCCAGAGCTCCGCCGTCCAGAGCAGCCTGCTTGACCCGGGCAAAACCCGGGATCAACAACCCCCGGCGGGGCTCGGCAACCACATCCTGCAGAGAACGGCTCAGCAGTCCCAGATCCCCCTGAAACAGAGCGGCAACCAGGGCGGCCAGGTTGCCCCACTGCCGCACCGCGTCGCTGAGGCGCAGCTCCTTCTTGAGAATGCGTCGGGCGTCTTCGGTCTTGATCTCGGTGTGGGGATGGACCGTGGCCACGGCCAGCCCCGCAGGTACGGGCAGCTGCACCACGTCCAGGGGGTCGTAGCTGCGGATCAGCACGAAACCGCCGAGGAGGGAAGGTGCAACGTTGTCGGCGTGAGCCGCTCCGCAGGCGACCTGCTCGGCTTCCATGGTGAAGGGCAGCAGCTGCCGGACGGAAAAGGGGCTGCCGGCCAGGATGTTGGCGCCGTAGACCGCGGCCACCGAGCTGGCTGCAGAGCTGCCCAGCCCGGAGCTCATGGGCATCTGCTTTCGCACGGTCACCTCCAGGCCGAAGGGAAATCCGACCGCCTCGAGGAAACGCTTGGCCGCCACGGAGGCCGTGTTCTTTTCCGGATCCCGGGGAAGCTGGCCGCCGTCTCCCTCCACGGCCACAACATCGACCCGCTTTGCTCGTATCTTTTTCAAGCAGACCGTGTCCCCGGGGCGCTCCAGGGCAAAACCCAGCACGTCGAAACCGGAGGCTACGTTAGCCACTGTGGCCGGGGCAAACACCCCCACCGAATCTCTGCTCACGCCCGGTTTGTTCCCGCTCATTGTTGATTGAAAACCGCTTTTCCGCTTCAAACCAGGAAAGCCCGGTGGACCGTCTTCAGGGCTTTCGCCTCCTCGGCCTTTCCGATCACGAAGGAGATGTTCGTCTCCGAGGAACCCTGCGCGATCGCCAGGATGTTGATCCCCGCTGCGCCCAGGGCACTGAACAGCTTCCCGGAGATTCCGGGCGTCCCCCTCATATTCTCGCCGATCGCAGCCAGTATGGCCAGGTCCTTGCGCAGATCGAAATTCTGGATCTGCTTGGCCCGGATCTCCGGCGCGAGCTCCTCCCGCAGCGCCTCCAGCGCGCTGTCCGCCTCCTGCTGGCGGAAGACCACGCAGATGCTGTGCTCCGAAGAGGCCTGGGAGATCATGATGATATTGACCGAGGTTCTGGCAAGGGTGGCGAAGATCCGCGCGGCGATCCCCGGCACGCCGACCATCCCGCCGCCCTCGATATTCACCAGCGCGACCGGCTCGATGGAGGCGATTCCCACGATTGCCGTCTGCCGGCGCTGAGGATCGCTGCAGATGCGCGTCCCCGGGTTCTCCAGCCGCTCGAGATTGCGTATGTGGATGGGAATTCCCGCTTCCATGGCCGGAACCAGGGATTGGGAGTGGATCATCCGCGCTCCGAAGAAGGACAGCTCCATCGCCTCCTGGTAGCTCAACTCCGAAATCACGAAAGCCTCGGACACATAGTCCGGATCAGCGCTCGTCACCCCGTCCAGTCCCGTCCACATCTCGATGATCTCGGCGCCCAGAGCTGCGGCAACCAGGGAAGCACTCAGGTCGCCGCCGTCGGCCTGAAGAACGGCAAGCGCTCCCTGCTCGGTGCCTGCGATCCCGCCGGCCACGACCTGTATCCCCTTGCCCGTTCCCAGGGAGTCCGCTATGGCCTGGTAGCTGGCCTGGTAGTCCACCTGAAGCATGCCGTGCGGATTCACGCGGAGAAGAATCCCGGGATTCTCCTCCGTTTGAGCCTCGATTCCCTCCACTGACAGGTAACGGCTGACCAGGATGCAGCTGATGCGGGTTGCAAAGCTGAGCACCAGATCGAGGGTGCGGGGGGAGCACTCCCCGATCAGCTGGACTCCGTGCAGTATATCCTCCAGATCGTTCAGCAGGATCTGAACCGCCGTGATCACCCCGGACTGATCCCGCGGGCCGAACAGGCTGCGAATGATCTCAAGGATCCGCTCCTGGATCGCCTCCATCCGCTCCATGTAGCCGCCGGAACCCCCGGCAGCCCGGCCGGCCGCCTCGGCCAGCGCGTCCCGTACACCCTGCAGGGATGCAGTCACCAGCACCAGGCGATCGGTTTCTTCCGCCGCCCGGATCACTACCTGGTGAAGAGACCGAATGGAATTCGCATCTTTCAGGGCCTGTTCCCCGAAGCTGAGGACCTTCATTTGGCAGCCATACTACAGTTAATGCCGAAGAATTTCTATCCCGCGGTGAGTGGGGGTGCACTGAGGCGGGCTTCGAGGCGCATGTCAGGGACCTGTCGGACTTGAAAAAGTCCAGATCCTCCAAAGAGAACCTGGACTCGAGAAATGGTAAATCTCGCGGTTTTCAGCTCGCGAGGGGGTTGCCTGGCAGCGGCTTCAGAAACTGCTCGGCCGGCTGATCTTGAAATTTCCGAAACTGGCAGCCAGGCTGTTGGTCCGCACGGAGATGTAGTTGCCTCCCCGCATCGGTCCACCCAGGCTGAAACGGTAGTAGTAGTTCGGAATCACCGGATCCCACACCTTGACTTCCCCGGTGTTGTAGTTGACCCGGGCCTTCACCGGCAGGGCATACGTTGCCATCCTGTTCAGGTTGATGTCTTTGAGCCGGTTCATGGGAAGCTCATACGCCGTAGCCCTGTGGACCATGGCCATGGCCGAATGGGCTTCGCTGTAGTAAGCCTGGCCATACACACCCGAGCCTCCGTAGGCCTTCGGATCGAAGGTCAACCAGAGCAGGAAGGATTTGCCGTTACCCCAGCTTTTGCCCCTGGCTGCACTGTCGATACCGACGTGAAAACCGAAGGCGCCGAACATATCCTGACCGCCGTCGATGTATTTCACATCGAACTCGTACTGCATGACACCGCTTTGGGGAAGCCGCATAAAGGCCTGCGCCATCCCCGCCTTGGTGCTGCTCTGCACCAGCCGGCCTCCTACCATCTTCCAATCCCCATAGGCGGCGGTCCAGCCGTCCATGCTCTGGGAGAAGAGGAAGGCCGGGACGATCAAGAACAGAAGGCAGAGTAAAACGATCAGACGTTTCATTCCACAATTCCCCCTTAGACTATAAAATTTTTTTCCTTGAGAAGGATACTACTCCATGATAAAGGCTATCATTTCATAGTTCAAGCTTTTTTTTCAACTTTTGCGGACCAGGAACAGCCCGAGGAAGTAGATTTCGCGGGACTCGCTTCGGGATGCTTTCGGCTTGAACGCCCTGGCGCGGCGGAAAATTGACTTCATGCGCCGCAGCAGGCGGCCCTCCTCGCCCCCCTGGAATACCTTGACCACCAGGTGTCCTCCCCGCTCGAGGGTGTGGGCGGCGATCTCCAGCACACGCTCTGCGATCTGCAGGGACCCTTCACCGTCCACCAGGCCGCTTCCGCTGGTCCGGGGCGCTGCGTCGCTCAAAATAACGTCAAACGGTCCCAGCTCGCCGAGCTGCGCCGCAATTTCCGCGGAGAAGATGTCCCCCTGGAGAAAGCGATACCGCGGCCCCGCCGGGGGCTCCATCCTCACCGCTTCCAGGTCGACCCCGACCAACAGGCCGCGCGGCCCGAGGAGCTGCAGGCAGTACTTGCTCCAGCTTCCCGGGGCGGAGCCCAGGTCCAGGATTCTCTGCCCCGCCTCGAACAATCCGAAGCGCTCCTGCATCTCCTGGAGCTTGAACACGGAGCGGGCCGGGAAATTCTTCTGTTTGGCCAACCTGCTGAAGTAGTCCGCATTTCTTTTCATCTTGCAGAAACCTCGAGATCGGATACACTGGATGGATGGATTCTATCCCTTTGCTCGAACGATTGAAAGACAAGATCGAGGCGGTGGAGGCGGAGATCCAGCGGGTCATCCCCGAAAGAATCGACGACGGCTGGGCGCGCCTTCAATCCGGCAACGACCTGAGCTCGATTCCCGTAGAGCTGTGGCAGCGCATCTGCGACCCGGCCCGGGATCTGCTGGGCCGCGGCGGCAAACGCTGGCGTCCTCTGTTCATGCTCCTCTGCGCCGAGATGTACGGCGACTGGCGCCTGGCCCTGCCCCTGACTCCGATGGTGGAGATCGCCCACAACGGCAGCCTGATCGTCGATGACATCGAAGACGGGGCCGTTCAGAGACGGGGAGAGGCGGCGGAGCACATCAAATTCGGTATGGATCTGGCTCTGAACGCCGGGAACCTGATGTACTTCCTCCCCGCTCGGCTGATCGATACCGCATCCTTCACGGATTCGCAGAAACTGATCCTTCACCGCTACTACACCGAGGATCTGGTGCGGCTGCATTTCGGACAGGGCCTCGACATTCTCTGGCACAGGGACCACCTGAATATCCCCGGCGAAGAGCAGTACGGACAGATGTGCCGCCTCAAAACCGGAGGACTGGCCCGGCTGGCTGCCAGAGCCGCGGTGATCGCCGTGGGAGGGCGGCAGCGGACCGCTGAACGTCTCGGTTCGATTGCCGAAGATTTCGGTGCCTGCTTCCAGATCATCGATGACGTGAAAAACCTGGGGCCGGGGGTACCGGGAAAGCAGCGGGGGGACGACATCATCGAAGGCAAGAAGAGTCTGCCGATAATCCTGTATCTCGAGCGCTATCCCGACCGGCAGCCTCAGATCCGCGAGCTGTTCGAGATCGCCGGTGGAGAGGACAGCGAATCGGCCTGGAAAGCCGTTGAGCAGCTCATCGAACGGATCGCCCCCTCCGGGTGCCTGGAACAGGCGGAAGGGAAGGCCAGAACCCTTCTGGCAGAGACCAGGGACAATCTGGAACGATTCGCCCCCCGCTGCCGGGCCCGGGACCAGCTCTCGGAGCTGGCAGACATGCTCATCACGGGTTGATGATCACAGGTTGACGATTCGGTTTGCGGATACGTACTTTCAAGGTATGAACGAGCTACCGGTTTACAAGCGGCCGCTGCGCTATCGTTTCTATAACGCCACCCTCACCCTGGTCATCGTCAACGTGGGGATGTATCTGATCACGATGCTGTTTCCCCAGGTCTTCCGCTATCTCGCCCTGATTCCCTACCTGGTGGTTCGCGAGCGGGCAGTCTGGCAGATACTGACGTATATGTTCCTTCACGGGGGGTTCTGGCACATCCTGCTGAACATGTTCGTGCTGTTCATGTTCGGCATGCCCCTGGAGCGCAGATGGGGGAGCTCGGAGTTCCTCCTGTACTACTTCATCACCGGAATCGGTGCAGGAATAGCGACGGTTGCCGTGAACTGGTATTCCGGCCTGGCCGTGGTGCCGGTGGTCGGCGCTTCCGGAGCCATTTTCGCGGTCATGCTGGCCTTCGCCACATTCTATCCGGATACGCGCATACTGGTGAGCCTGTTCATCCCGATGCCTGCCCGAATCGCGGTGCTGGTTTTCACCGGTTTGGAGGTGGTTTACCTGATCAGCCGGCCCGGCAGCGGGGTCGCCCATTTGACCCACCTGGCCGGAGTGGTATTCGGCTATCTGTACCTCCTCATCCGGATGGGCATCAATCCGATCCGGGTGTTTTTCAGACGCTGAAGGTGTTCTGCCGATATTAAGGTAGAATGCCTCGAAAACTCTTCGCAAGCGTTGTCCTTCTCCTGGTATCTCCGTACGTGCACGCGCAGTCGGAGCTTCTCAGTGTCCGGTTGTGGTGCGAGCTGGAACCCATGGTGCAGGGCAGCGAGGATTATCCCCTGTCAGCGGAAGCGGCGCAGCGCCGTGCCCTGGAGGAAGCCCGGGAAATCCTCTCCGGAATGATCTACGGCTTTCGCTTCAGCTATACCCCGGGCGACCGGGTTCGCAAGGTCGAGGAAACCTTCACCGTGACCCCCGTGGCAGAGATCCTCTGGCGCGACCCGAACCTGGCCGTCGCCGATGCCTATATCAAGGACAGCCTGCTTTTCCTCAAGGTCAACTACCGGCTGGAGGACTTCCAGTACGCCCGGCGGAGGGCCTGGGCCAGCAATTCCGTGGAGTCCGCCTCCGGGGTCGGCAGCCACAGCGTGTTCACGGCACCCAGTCCCGAAGGCAAACGGCAGGCTCTGCGGGATGCGTTGAAGAACGCCATCCGGGAAGCCCTGCGCCCGGCAATCTTCAACAAACCCCGGGAAGTCACCGGAGAGATCCTCATCTGGAACGAGCCCCACACGATCATACAATCCGGGGCGTACACGACCCGCCTGGATGTGAAGCTGCGGGTGAAAGAGATCCGCTCGTATAGCCTCTTCTAGCAAAAATCAGTATTGTTGCTTATGGATATGAAGCGACTGCTGCTGTCGGCGCTCGTTCTCCTGGCCTGTATCGCTGCGGCACCCGCGCAGGAGGCCGAGGAGGAACAAGCGAGGGAGTTCGTGCTGGTCTACTCCCCGAAAAGCCTGGTCCTGGACCCGCGGCACATCTACACGACCATGGAGTCCGAGCTGTCCACCGGCATCTACGAGGGCCTGCTGAGCTATCATCCTTTCTCCCTGGAACCGATTCCCGCGGTTGCCTCGGAGTGGAAGATAAGCCCGGACCGGACCGTTTATACCTTCACCCTGCGGGAGAACGCCCGCTTCAGCAATGGCGACCCCGTGCGGGCTCAGGACTTCCTGGAATCCTGGCTGCGGGTGCTGGAACCCGACGCCGGAGCAGAGTACTCGTTTCTCTTCGACGTTATCAAGGGAGCCCGGGACTACCGCCTGGGTCGGGAGGTGGATGACCTGGGCATCCGCGTGATCTCCCCCACGACCCTCGAGGTCGAGCTGGAGAGACCGGCCAGCCATTTTCTCAAGATCCTGTGCCACATGACCTTCGCGCCCGTGCATTCATCCTACCTGGAGCGGGAGCGTTGGGATCGGGATTCCACGCTGATCGGCAACGGTCCCTTCTACATCCACGAGCGCAGCCCGGAGGAGCTGGTGCTGAAGAAGAACAAGCTCTACTGGGACGCCGCACGGGTCGAGCTGGAAACCCTGCGGGTGCGCTTCATGGATGATCCCGAGGCGATCAGCCAGGGTTTCAACAAGGGAGAGATCCATTGGGCAAACAACTGGGACACCGAGCTGCTGTTCGACCGCAGCAAGATCGTATTCAATCCCCTGTTCGCCACCAGCTACTACTTCTTCGTCTGCAGCGAAAAACCCTGGGCCGATGAGCAGGTACGCCGGGCTCTGGCCCTCCTCGTACCTTGGGAGCGGATCCGGAACGAGGAGGAAGTGCTGCTTCCCACGAGCAACCTCATCCCCGGCATACCCGGATATCCGGAAGTGGATGGGATAGAGGCTTCCAGCCGCGAGGAAGCGCTTCGACTGCTGGAGCAGGCGGGCTATGCCGGCGGCAAGGGCCTGCCGCCGCTGCTGTTCAAGCTCCCCGGAGATTCCGAGAGCCGGCGCATCGCCGAGCTCATGGGGGAAGCCTGGAAGGCGGACCTGGATGTGGAGGTGGGCTTCCAAACCTTCCCCTTCGAGGCGTATCTGGAGGAGGTAAAGAAGGGGGATTTCACGATCGGCTCGGCAACCTGGATCGGCGACTACGCCGATCCCCTGACCTTTCTCCAGATGTGGACGACCGACAGCAATCTCAACGACGCCCGTTTCGCCGATCGGGAGTTCGACGATCTCATCGAGCGATCTTTCAGCCAGGAAGGACGGGAGAGGTACGATACCCTCGGGGACAGCGAAGAGGTGCTGCTTCAAAAGGCGGTGGTACTGCCGATCAGCCACACGCCCGCCTTCAACCTGATCGACCTGGACGAGGTGGAAGGGTGGTTTCCCAATGTCCTCAACATCCATCCCCTCAAGTATCTGCGTTTCCGCGAGCTCAGGGTGCCGCCGGGAGTTGTGAAATCTAGCTCTTCCTCTTATCCCGCATCCTCGATCGCCTGCGACTGAGTACCTCCAGCAGCCGCTGGATCCGATCTCGAAACAGAAAACCGGTCACGAACAACACGATCGCAACGAACAGTATCGTCCCGGCCAGGATCCAGCGCCTGTCCGCCGCAGCGTCCCCGATCAGGGCGCTGCCGACGATCCCGGGAATCCTTCCCAGAGTTGAGAAAAGCAGGAAAACGGGAAGTTTCATGACCGACAGTCCGGCCACGTAGCAGAGGATATCCTTCGGGATACCGGGTATCAGAAAGAACAGAAAGAAGGACAGCCTGGCTTTCGGGGAATTGGCGATTCTCCGCGCCCTCTGCACTTTCTCAGGCGCGAACAGGGCATTGACGAACGGGATGCCGAGAGCACGGGCGATCATGAAATTGAAGATCGCCCCCAGCGTGATTCCGGCGATCGACAGAGCGGTACCCAGCCACAGCCCGAACATGTAGCCTCCGGCCACCTGGGGGATCTCACCGGGAACGAAAAAAAATACCACCTGGAAGGCCTGTACGGCCACGAAGACCAGAGGGGCGACGACCCCGGTGAGACGGATCCACTCCCGCATTGCCTGGGGTGAGCTGAACAGAGTCAACAGCTGCCTGCGCAGCGCAAAGGCCAGGACGATCAGTGCGAGGAACAGGCAGGGAAAAGCCAGCAGGGACAGAAGCTTCTTGACCTTCATAACCGGTTCGCACCCGGCACCATTATGAACCGAATCCTCCTCCTTTGACTACGTTTCCCTTTTTTTGTATTATTTCCCCCATAATGGCCAGATCTTCAAAGAAACCTTCCCGGACCAAAACAACGACATCGGAAGATTCCAAAACAAAGAAAAAAGCTTCGACCAAGGGCAGCGCCAAAGCTGCAAAGAGCGCCTCCGGAGCGAAGACCGCTTCCGCCAGGAAGAGCGCCGCATCCGGGTCGACTGCCAAGCCGATTGCGAAATCGACTTCCAAGGCGGCGGCTAGGGCAACATCGAAGAAGGCTTCCGCCAGGGGCAAGAGCAGATCCTCCACCGAGGCGAAGGCGGCCAAGAGCACCGCCAGAACGAACTCCCGTAGAGCCCGCGGCCGGAAGTTGAGGTACAAGCAGGGGCAGGAGATCGTATATCCTCTCCAGGGCGTCGGACAGATCACTTCGATCGAGGAACGAGTCTTTCGCAGCACGAAGCTCCTGTACTACATCATCTACCTGGAAGTATCGGACATGACGATCATGGTTCCGGTCGACAAGGCGGATGAGCTGGGAATCAGGCCGATCGTGGACAGGCGGCAGGCCAACAAGGCACTCAAGCTCATCTCCGAGGACTACGAACCGGTGCCGACGGATTGGAAAGCCCGCTACCAGAACAACCTCGACCTGTTGAAAAAGGGCAGCGTGCTGGACATCGCCACGGTCGTTCGCGCTCTCTATCACCGCAGCAGGATCAAAGAGCTTCCGATACTGGAGCGGAAGTTGTACGACAGCGCCTTGAAGCTCCTCGTGGACGAGATATCCTTCTCACTTCAGAAGGACAAGGAAGAGGTCGAGGAGCTGGTGTTGAGCAAGATGGAGGTGAATTGAGCTGCGATGCGGTGCTCATTACCGCAGCAGGGTCCAGCAGACGCTGGAAGGATGAGCAAAAGAAGGAATACGCCCAACTGGACGGCCGGCCGGTTCTGAGCTGGACGGTGCAGGCGTTCCTGGAGGTGGAACCTCCCCTGCAGATCGTCGTCACCCTGCCGGAGAAGGACATCCCGAAAGTACGGAAGATTCTCCAGACCCTGAACCATGGCCGGCCAGTCCGCATGGTGGCCGGAGGAAGCAGCCGGCAGGAGTCGGTACGACTTGGCTTGGAATCCCTGCGGGACCGTCCCCCGGAAATCGTTTTGATCCACGACGGCGCGCGTCCCTGGATCGACCGAGCGCTGATCGACAGGGTGCTGGAGGGAACGCGCAGGTGGGGCGCCTGCATCCCGGTGCTGGAGGCAAACGAGGCGCCCAAGCGCGTGGGACCGTCGGGACTGATCATAGAGGATCTGCCTAGAGACAGACTCAAGCTCGCCCAAACGCCGCAGGGATTCCTCTACCGGCGCATCCTGGATGCGCACCGGAGGGCAAGGGGCAATCCCCACCTGTTCGTCGACGATGCCGAGCTGTACGCCGCCTACTGGTCCGCCGTATTCACCGTCGCCGGACAGCGCCGGAACAGGAAAATCACGTTCAAGGAGGATTTACAGGCGCCATGAGGATCGGTTTCGGTTACGACTGCCACAACCTGGTACCCGGCCGCGCCCTGGTGCTCGGGGGCGTCCACATTCCGAACGGGCTGGGTCCGGAAGCTCATTCGGACGGGGACGCTCTGATCCATGCTCTGATCGACGCCCTGCTGGGTGCCTGCGCGCTCGGGGACATCGGCAGGCACTTCCCTCCCTCGGATGAGCAGTTTCGCGACATCTCCAGCCGGATCCTGCTGGGACGGACACTCCGCATCCTGTCGGAGGCGGGATTCCGCCCGCGAAACGCGGACTCGACGATCATCATCGAGTCCCCCCGGCTTGCCCCGTACATCGACCGGATGCGGAGCAGTCTCAGTGCGGATATGGGTATCCCCGCTGCGGCGATCTCGGTGAAGGCGAAGACCAAGGAAGGGCTGGGTCCAACCGGACGGGGACGGGCCGTCGAGGCCTACGCCGTGGTTCTGGTGGAGGAAAGTTGAACTCCCTGCAGCTGCTCATCGGCACCCTCCGGGAATACGTGGAGGGCTCGCCTCTTCCATCGGTTTCGGAGGTGGCCGAGCGCAGACGGGACCCCTTCTCCATTCTGGTGTCCACGATGATCTCCCTGCGCACGAAGGACCAGGTGACCGCCGCCGCCTCCGAACGCCTGTTGAGGCGGGCGCCCGCGCCGCGGGATCTGGCCCGGATGGAGGAGAAGGAAATCGCGGAGCTGATCTTCCCTGCCGGCTTCTACAACACCAAGGCGAAGAACCTCAAACGCATGGCCGAACAGCTCGTCAGCCGGCACGCCGGCCGCGTACCGGAAGGCATGGAGCAGCTGCTGGAGCTTCCCGGAGTGGGGCGCAAGACCGCCAATCTGGTGCGCAACCTGGGCTACGGTCTGGACGGGATCTGCGTGGACACGCACGTGCACCGGATCTCCAACCGCCTCGGCTGGGTGCACACCAAGACGCCGGAACAGACCGAGGTCGCACTGGAGAGCGTCCTGCCGCGGGAGTACTGGATTCCGATCAACGAGCTGCTGGTGCGCTTCGGGCAGATGCTCTGCACGCCGCTCAGCCCGTTCTGCTCCCGCTGTCCGGTTCGAAGGCACTGTCCCCGCATCGGGGTGGAACGCAGCCGCTAAGGCCGATGCGCCGACTGCAGCTCTTTGCGCAGCTCCCTCACCGTCGCGAAGATCGTGGTGATCTTTTCCTCGCTCACCTGATGATCGATGTTGATGCAGCACACCCCGGTCAGCAGGGGATTGCCGGAATCGCGGACCAGTGCCCTGATGGCTTCTTCGATCTCCTCACAGCTGCGGCGGATCAGCTCCACCGGGCTCAGCCGGATATTGAGGAATGTGGCGGGCAGATTGGTCCGCAGCTCTCCGACATTCCCTCCCCACCCCACGTCCAGAAAATCGAGGTGAGGAATCTTGAGCAGGGCCCCGATGTGTCTGTGCACGTCCGGCCCGCAGTAGTGTATGCCGTACGGGCGGTGCCTGCCGCTCCACTGCAGGTCATGGTCCAGTAGGAACTGCTCGTAGTGCTCGGTGGAGATCATCGTGTGCGAACATTGCGACGGCAGGAACACGGGCTTCGCTATATGACGGACGTTTCTGTTGACCGATATCGAGGAAGATCCCGTTTCCTTCTGGATCCCCACAACGAACTTCTCCAGGAGCGCGGCGATCTTCGAAAAAAGCCCCTTCACCTCATCCGGGCTTTCGAACATGTCGAGGAAGATCCGCTCGCCCCGCAGATCCATGGCGACGTTCAACACCCCCGCCCAATTCACATCCCCTTTTATATAGCCGAACTCGGCTTTCAGGGCTTCCCTCAGGGCGTCGAATTTCTTGAACACCCCGCTCTCGAACGCCTCTCCGATGTCTAGTTCCAGGGATTCCCTCTGCGCACACAGAACCTCAGGAGCCGCGTCCTGGCGGTACTGCACCTTGCACCCGAGCATCTCGGAAATCATGAATCCCGCGGCCAGATGAACCGCCCCGATCAGCGGTATCCTGCGGTCTCGATCGGAACCGAGGCCGTATTTTCCCCAGCGCTCGAACAGGGCCCGTTCCATCTGCTGTTCGCATTCCACTCGTTTTTTGGGGTGGTAGAAGAAATCTTCATCAAAGGTGATGCCTTCGTTGACGAACCACCAGGACGGATGCAGAACCACATCCGCCGGGAGCGGCGGTGCCTGTATCAGCGGATTTCGATCGTGACTTTTCATCGTATCTCTCTCACGCGGGCTGCAGTGTTCGGACACAGAGCATCGCCTTGACAGGTGTCTCTGCTAAATGCTATTCGTATACAGGTATTTCTGCATGACGGTCAAGGATCAAAGCGCGAACCCCATGGGTTCTTTGATAATTTATTTCCAAGTTAGGAGGGAACAATGAAGATTCTTCAACGAATCACGGTGCTGTTCTTCCTGGTCCTCTGCGCCGGCCTGGTCTTTGCCGGCGGGCAGGGTGAGCCGCAGGAAGCGCAGATCACGCTCTGGAGCGGATATCCCGATCTCCAGGAGTTCTATGAAGAGGTGGTGGCGGATTTCCAGGCGGAAAACCCCGGCATCCAGGTAGAGGTGCAGACCTTCGCCCTCTCCGACCTGAATCAGAAGCTGGGAGTCGCCATCCCCTCGAAAACGGCGGCCGACATCATCGAGCTGATCAGCGTGCACTCCTTCCCCTACGCCGAAAAGTTTTTCGTGGAGGTGCCCGCGGAGGTCCAGGCCGAGGTGATGAAAGGCGTCAACGAGGAGTACCTCCATGACGTGCTCTACGACGGCAAGATGCTGGGCGTGCCCTTCTGCTTCTACAGCGAGGTCCTGTATTACAACAAGGACCACTTCGCCGAAGCAGGGCTGAAGGCCGCTCCGGACACGATGGAGCAGCTGGTCGACTACGCCGCCAGGCTCACCAAGTACGATTCCCAGGGCAACGTGACCCGGTCGGGAATCTCCCTGCGCTTCGCCGGCCACCCCGCCGGAACCAGTGAAAAGTTCTGGGCCCTGGGCCTGCTGCCTGAGGGCGGAGACATCCTGACGGAAGCCGGTGACGGCAAGTACCGCAATGGCTTCAACAACGACGCCGGCTACAAGGCGCTGAAGCTCTACATCGATCTGCTGTACAAGCACAAGGTGACGGATTTCAAGATCATCCAGGATGCCGACTCCTTCGCCACGGAGAAATCGTCCATGTTCGAGCGGGAGCAGTGGGTGGTCGCCTACTTGGAGAACAACAGCCCCGACCTCAACTACGATGCGGCTCCGCTGCCCAAATCCAAGCGAAGAGCCACCTTCGCCATTACCCGCAACATGTTCGTCCCCGAGTTCTCCAAGAACCAGCAGGCCGGATGGCAGTTCGTCAACTTCTTCTACCAGAAGCCGGTGATGGCGAAGATGGTGGAGGATACGGGATGGCTGTCCACGAGGAAAGACCTGGACTACAAGAACCTGCTCAAGAACCAGGCCCAGCTGCTCGCAGGCGTGGAGAACCCGCCGGATCTGGAGTTCGTCTGGCAGAAGCGCCTCACCGTGGAGAACGAAATCATGGGCAAAATGGGCGAGCAACTTGCCAACGTCTACAGGGACAGCTCACTGCTGGACAACCAGGCCAAGACGCGGGCTGAGATCCAGAAGATTGCCGATACCGTGGACGGGATCCTCAAGGAAGCCGGTCTTTACGGAGAGTAGAACCGACGCGGGGGGAGAGCCTCTCAAATCTCCCCCCGCTCTTCCATAGGGCAAGGCTCGATTCAGGAGGCCGCGACAACGAAAACGGGAAGGTCCATCTTCAAGCCGGGGGAGGAATCCCTCTTCATCCTCACGGTTCTCGTCCCCACGCTCCTGGCTTTTCTGGTCATCCGCATCATACCGATAGGCGAGACTCTGGTCTTCAGCTTCTTCAACTGGAATCTGATCGACGGGGTGGGAGCCTTCGTGGGGATCAAGAACTACCTCACCCTGTTCAAGGATGAGATCTTCTACAATGCCTTCGTCAACACGATCAGCTTCACCGTGTTCACAACCCTGTTCTCCGTCGTGCTGGGGCTCGGCTTCGCCTACCTCATCAATCAGAGGATCCGCTTCAAGAGCGTCTACGAAACCGTTATCTTCATTCCAGTCGTCCTGACTTTCGTCCCGGTCTGCCTGATATGGATGTGGCTGTTCGAGTGGGATAACGGCTTCATAAACCT
>JAFGQJ010000139.1 GCA_016935715.1 Spirochaetales bacterium | reverse complement strand
GGAGATCGCCGCCCACTGCCCCGACGAGGTGAAATACCGCGTGGTGGAGGAGCTGGTGGCGGAGCTCAAGAAGGAGTACGGGAAGCGGGTGATCGACATCAACGGAGCCCGGGTGGTGTTCGACGACGGCTGGGGACTGGTCCGGGCCTCCTCCAATCTGCCCGAGCTGGTGATCATCTTCGAGGCCAGGACCGAGGAATGCGTCCGGGAGATCCGCAAGCTGTTCCGGGACAAGATCCTGGCCCACCCGGAGGTGTCGCCGGAGTGGGGGAATGACATCTACTCGTAGAGGTGGAGCCGTGGTGCAGGACAGGCGTAGAAAATGAACACCTTCGGGCAGTACTTCAGGGTCACCACCTTCGGGGAGTCCCACGGAGCGGCCATCGGCGCGGTTATCGACGGCTGCCCTCCGGGTCTGGAGCTCGAGCCTGCAGACATACAGGCCGAGCTGGATCTGCGCCGCCCGGGGCAGAGTGAGCTGACCACGCCCCGCAGAGAGCCGGATCGGGTGGAGATCCTCTCCGGCGTGTTCGAAGGCAGGACCCTGGGCACACCGATCGCCCTGCTCATCTTCAACAGGGACATGCGTCCCTACGACTACTCGAAGCTCAAGGATCTGTACCGCCCGGGGCACGCCGACTACACCTATGAGAAGAAGTACGGCCGCCGGGATTACCGCGGGGGAGGACGCTCTTCCGGCCGGGAAACCGCCGCCCGGGTCGCCGCCGGCGCGGTGGCGAGCAAGCTCCTGGCATGCAGGGGGATCCAGGTGGTGAGCTTCGCCCGCATGATCGGGGGCGTATGGCTGGACGGCTCGGTGCCGAAGGTCGACTCGCAAACGGCCGGACAGATCGCCGATCTGTCCGGGCTGCGTGAGCGCATCTACGCTTCCAGGGTCCGCTGCCCCGATCCGAAGACCGCAGCGGACATGGAGGATGCGATCCGGCTGGCGGCGGAGGAGCAGGACTCGGTGGGGGGCATCGTGGAGGCGCACGCCTACGGGGTTCCTGTGGGCCTGGGCGATCCGGTATTCGGGAAGATCGACGCCCGCATCGCCCAGGCGCTGCTCTCCCTGGGCGCGGTCAAGGGGATCGAGTTCGGCGAAGGGTTCCGCCTGGCCGGGATGCGGGGCAGCCAGGCCAACGATCCCTTTGCCGCCGATTCTAAGGGCGGCGTGGTTCCGCTGACCAATCGGGCGGGGGGCATGGCCGGAGGGATCACCACGGGGTTGCCGATCGTCTGCCGGGCCGTGGTCAAGCCGACCGCCTCGATCGGAAGGGTGCAGAGATCGGTAGATGCGGAGGGCAGGCCGTTGGACCTGGCCATAGAAGGCAGGCACGATCCCTGCATCGTGGTACGCATCGTCCCCGTGGTCGAGCAGATGATGAACCTGGTGCTGATCGACCTGTTCCTGGCTCAGCAGGCTCTGCAAGGCTGGGATCGAGAGGCCCGGCAGTATTAACAGAGCCGGGCTTGAGAGGAACCCGCCCGGCCCCGAAGATCCCAAGAAATTTCAAATCCAGTAACACGAACGTTGGTTTTTGTCATTATATTGATAGAGGGCAACATCACTCGCCACAGGAGCTGCAGAATGGGAGATATCGTTCCGCGCAATCAGCTTGTCAAACAGGGAGTGCAGGGTATCGCCGGGGTCGGCGGCGGCGTGGGCCTGCTGATTCTCAGGGCCATCGCTGCGATCGGCGAAAAGGCGTTCTCCGTGCCCGGCCTGATCGTGGGCGGCGTGGTCACGGTCGCCGGTCTGGTCATCATGTCCTCGCCGGAGGACCGCACCGCTGGAATGGTGACGATCGGAGCCGGGGCTTTGACCCTGGCCGCTTCCCTGCCGCTGATCGGCGGTATCGCGAACGCATTCATGTGGATCGGCGGGTTCGGCTTGATCATCGCCGGGGGGATTTCCCTGTTCCGCTTTCTCCGCAACTTGCGCCGCCGCAGCCGGTAGCCTGCGGACTCGACCCACTTCTCGCCGCTTCGCCTCGCGCTGGATTTCAACTTTCTCGATTCGCAGTAAATCAATATTTTCAAATCCTCTGTTGTATAGGGTATGCAACGGATCAACACGCCCCACGACAAGTTCTTCCATGCCGTGTTTTCTCACGAAGAGCATGCTCGGGACCTCCTGCGAAACGCCTTGCCGCCGCGCCTTTAAAGCATGCTCGATCCATCCTACCTGGAGATTTCCTGGGAAAGCTTTGTCGATCAAAGGCTCGCCGTCCACCAGTCGGATCTCCTGATTCGTACCCGATACAGGGACAGCCCTCTGCTCGCCTATATCCTGGTCGAGCACAAGTCCTACCCGGACCGGTGGACCGTACTGCAGCTTTTGAGATACATGGTTCGCATCTGGGAGAAGGAGCTCGCTCGAAACAAGAAACTGAAAAGATTACCGCCGATTATTCCAATGATCTTCTATCACGGATCCAGGCATTGGAAGCTCCCTCTGAGCTTCTCTGCCTATTTGGAGTTCAAAAAAGATCTGCAGGACTATATTCCGGATTTTCAGGTGATGTTG
>JAFGQJ010000138.1 GCA_016935715.1 Spirochaetales bacterium | reverse complement strand
TCCGCTTCTTCGAGCTCTTCGGCTTCCTCGACCTCCTCAGCCTCCTCCAGCTCCTCGGCTTCTTCCACCGTTTCGGCTTCCTCGACCTCCTCCGCTTCTTCGAGCTCTTCGGCTTCCTCGGCCCCCTCAGCCTCCTCCAGCTCCTCGGCCTCTTCCACCGTTTCGGCTTCCTCGACCTCCTCCAGCTCCTCCCCAGCCGACGGGATAACCTCGCCCGGCTCGACCACTTCCTCGACCCCGATCTCTTCTACCACGAGTCCCGCCCGCCTGGCTGCCGGCTGCGGCGGGGCCTGTACCGGGGCCTGGACGGTCAACTGCGCACCTTCGAGAGCCCGCTGGAGTAGCTGCTCGATGTGGCGGATATCCGGAGCTTCGGGCCGCTGCGCACCGACGCGCGCTTCGATGATCGAAATGATTTCGTCCCAGCTTCTGTCGATCATCCGGTCGAGCTCCTGCTCTCGTTGAGAGGGTATTCGGCCGATTCCCCGCTTGATCCTCGATTTCAGATCTCCCCGGTTGTTCTCCAGCCTGCTGCGCCACTGCTGCCAGTCGACACCCTCTTTGCCCTCGATGAACTCCTTCAGGATGTCCAGCTGAAGGCGTTTGACCCGCTGCGTGAGCACCAGCACGGGATCCTGGCGAAGATTCAGGACAAGATAGATGCCGAGGAAAACGGTGAGAAAAATCGCGGTAACTACAACGATCTTCATGATCGGCTGCAGCTGGAACACGGAGTAGGGGATCAGCAGACTCAACACCCCGAGCTCACCGGTGTTGAGGCTCAGCACGCTGTAGCTTTCTCTCCCGCTTTCCGCCGGCCCGTCCTGCCCGCCCGGCTCTACCGCCTTTTCGAATACCACGGGTTCCTGGTACACCTGCCCCTGCACCTCGGCCTGCCGCCAGATCTCGAGCAGGTCGGATTCGACCTCCGACAGGTCCCTCAGGGGAATATTGAAGACGATTCCCTGACGCCCCAGCAGGGACAGCTCCCTGACGTCCAGTGCGGGGAAACGCAGCAGATACTCCAGGAGATCTCTACTGGCCACGTAGAACAGGACAACCCCCCGATAGTTCCCCTCTTCGACAACGGGAAAGGAGTAGATGAAACGCTGGCCCTCTCCGTCGATGATCACGCGGGCATCCGCCCCGGCGGGAGTGAGCAGGTCCGCGGATTCGATCGTCTCCCCCGTGCGCTCGTAGTCCAGGTACTTGATGCGCTCGCGGTCACGGCTCTCTATATCCTCATTGAGCGTGCTGAAGTGGATCTTTTTCCCTTCAGAGCCGAGAATGCGTACCAGCTGAATGTTGGGATTCCCATCCAGGAGCGTCCCGAACCAGTTCTGCCGCTCGAAAATATCTTCCCTGGCCTGCTGGCCGCTCTCCTCAAAGGCTGCCGGAACGAATGGCTGCCCCAAAGTAGGCTGTAAACGGTCGAAGTTGTCCCGGTGGTATCGGGCGACCCGATCTGCGATCTGAAGGAGCTGATCCTGCCGCGCTTCCTCGATCCGGGGCTGGAAAAACGTGGTTTCCACGATATTGAACAGGGGGGTAAAGGAGAACACGGCAAAGCCGCCGCAGAGAACCAGCGAGATAAGGAGGCTTAACGTTATCTTCAATCTCTGCCGCATGAAACGAAGATCAACTCCTACGGTTTGTCTCAACGAGTACTAGTACCAATATACCAGATCGCAACCTTCGATCCCAATTAGATGGAAGATTACGAAATGTTTTTCGGCCGCTGCTCCCTGGACAGGGGATTTTCGGCTTTCACTATAATATCGGCGCTCAGCCTGCTCCCAATAGGGCTGAAAAAGGTAAAAAAAGTGCCGCCCAATTCAAGACCAGGAGTGCCGCCAGCGCAGACACGCCCGCCGGAGTGGAGCGGGCATGGTTCGGGAACCCGTCAGGTATAGACGGTTCCGGGCTGTCTTCCAGGACACTTTCGAACAGCTCATCGAGGCGCCCGACCACGTCGTGCCGGCCGATGCCCCCACGCCGGGCCAACAGCCGGTTCAGATACGCGAGAGCCTGCGAGACGTATCGTCCGAATGCTCCGGGCAGGCGCACGGAGGGGCGAACGCATATACGGGAGACATACAGCAGGCTCGCCAGGGTGGTGGCCTTGAAAAGCCCTACGGACAGAGCGCCTCTAGTGATCCGCAGCGGGCCGATTGTCACGAGCACCCGGCCTGCCGGAGAAAACAGGTTCACGAGGATCGTTGTGGCTGAAAAGATCATACTGCCTGCGATCAACCGCCGCCTCCCCCGTGAGACGGAAAGCAGAGCGAGAAGGAGAAACACGGCACTCTGCAGGATTTTGACAATGATATTCTGCTGAAGGACGATGGCCGGTGCGAGAAGCAGGCCGGCGAAGAGCAGGAACGAAGGAGATACGCGCAGGGGAGGTACCCGCAGATCGAACCGGGAAGCTCTCCTTCTCAAGCCCGAAGCCCCGCCGTCACGTCAGGATTCTTTGCTCTCCTGCTTCTCCGCAGGTTTTTTCTTCTTCTTTTTAACGCTCTCTTTTCGCTCTACCAGCTCCAGGAACACCATCTCCGATGCATCGCCGTAGCGCTGCCCCAGCTTGAGGATCCTCGTGTATCCCCCGGGTCGTTCGCTGAAGCGGGGGGCGATGTCGGTAAACAGCTTGGCCAGCACGGCCTTGTCCTGGATCGTCTTGGCTACGATCCGGCGGTTGTGGACGCTGTCATGTCGAGCCCGGGTAATAAGCCTTTCGGCGACCCGGCGGATTTCACGGGCTTTCGGCTTGGTTGTCTTTATGCGCTCATGCCGAAAGAGCGCTGTAGCCATGCTCCGGTAAAGCGCCTTCCTGTGGCTTACGTTCCGTCCGAGACGATTAAAACCAATCCTATGCTTCATCGGCCTGTTCCTCTTGAGTATTCTCCTCTTCCATGCTCAAGGCCAGAGCCTTCCTCAAGGCGCTGTAATCCTTCATTCCCAGGGAGAGGTTTCTGTCCCGAAGCTTCTCTTTGATCTCCTGGAGGGATTTTTTCCCGAAGTTGCGGGTCTTGGCGATCTCGTCTTCGCTCCTGCGGGTCAAATCGCCGATGGTTTTGATATTGGCGTTCCTCAAACAGTTGCTCGAGCGCACCGACAGCTCCAGCTCTTCGACTGGAGTATCCAGCACCGCGCGAATGCGAGCCTCCTCCTCGTCGATCTCGCCTTCATCTTCCGACGCTTCCTCATCGAAATTGATGAAAATGGACAGATGGTCCTTGGCGATCTTGGCTGCTTCCGCCAGCGCGTCCTCCGGTGCGATGGTGCCATCCGTCCAGATCTCCAGGATGAGCTTGTCGTAGTCGGTTCGCTGGCCGACTCGCGTATTCTCGACCAGATACTTCACTTTGGTCACGGGGGAGAACACAGCGTCGATCGGGATGGTCCCGATGATCTCGATGTATTTCTCGCTCCTCTCGGAGGGCACGTACCCGCGGCCCAGATCGATCTGGATCTCCAGCTCGAGGTTCGCTTTCTCCATCAGGGTACAGATCAGCAGATCCTTGTTGACCACCTCGAGGGTGTCGTCTACCTGGATGTCCTTCGCGGTGATCGTTCCGGGCCCCTTCGCCTCGACAACGACCACCTTTTCCTCGTCGCTGCCCGCCAGACTGACTTTCACGGCTTTGAGATTATTGATAATGTCCGGGGTATCCTCAGCCACCTCCGGAATCGCTTCATATTCGCTGGTGATCACCTTGGGAGTCCCGTCATCACCGTAGCTGGTGATGCGGACAGCGGAAATCGCGTATCCCTGGATGGAGGACAACAGGATCCTGCGCAGCGTATTGCCCATCGTCACTCCATAACCTCTCTCGAAAGGATAGGCTATGAACTTGCCGTAGTTCACATTGCTTTCCGAATGTTCGAAGGTGATTCCCTTGGGTCTTTTGAATCCTTTTAAAAGATTCTTTCTTGCCATCCCTGCTCCTTTTATAGTGGACCGATAGATCCAGCTACTCCTTACTTGGAGTAAAGCTCGACGATCAACTGTTCCTGCACTTCCGCCAGATCGGCGATATCGGCTCGTCTGGGTATCGCCACGACCTTGCCCCACACTCTGTCCGGGTCCACTTCCAACCAGGGGACAACACCCGACCGGGAGAACTCTTTCAGGCTGTCTTTCACCGCTGTGAGCTTCTTGCTCTTCTCCTGGACCTCGATCTCGTCTCCCTCTCTTACCAGATAGGAGGGTACGCGGACCCTGCGGCCGTTCACGCGCACATGTCCGTGGGATACCAGCTGCCTGCCCTGCTTCCTGGAGCTGGCGAAATGCATCCGGTAGACCATGTTGTCCAGACGCCGCTCCAACATGCTGACAAGGGTTTCCCCCGTGATTCCCTTCTGCGCAGCCGCCTTCGTGAAGAACAGATGGAACTGCTTTTCCATCATCCCGTACGTCCTCTTCACCTTCTGCTTCTCCCGAAGCTGAATCCCGTAGTCGGAAAGCTTCTTGGGCCGGGCTCTGAGGTTTCTGCCGGGCTTTCCCCTGCGCTTGGTAATCGGACACTTGTCGGATTTGCACCTCTCCCCCTTGAGAAAGAGTTTCGTTTCTTCGGCTCTGCACAACCGACATTGAGGACCAGTATAACGTCCCATTCGTTTTTCTCCTTATCTCCTACACGCGACGCTTCTTTTGGGGACGACAGCCATTGTGGGGAATCGGGGTAACATCCTGGATCGAACGTACCCGCAAGCCCAACGCTCCCAACGATCGAATGGCCGATTCCCCCCCAACACCGGGACCTTTGACGTACACGTGCACCTCGACCAGGCCATACTCCTTCGCCCGGGTGACGGCCGCCTCCGCGGTCATCTGGGCTGCGTACGGCGTCGACTTCTTCGCTCCCTTGAAACCCAGGCTCCCCGCCGAAGCCCACGACAGGGCGTTACCCATTCTGTCGGTAATGGTTATGATCGTGTTGTTGAAGGTCGCCTGAATATACACATTGCCTTCCGCAACGCTTTTCTTCCTGTCTCTTTTGGTCTTGCTCTTAGCCACTTCTATCCCCTCTACTTCGCTCTTCTCTTCCCGGCAACGGTCTTGCGCTTGCCTTTGCGGGTACGAGCATTGGTGCGCGTCCGCTGCCCGCGAACGGGCAGCCCCTTTCGATGCCTCAGACCCCGATAAGAACCGATATCCATCAACCGCTTGATGTTCAAGGAGATTTCCGTGCGCAGCCGGCCCTCTACCTTGTAGTCGTTTTCGATTATCTTTCTGAGAACGTTGATTTCCTCGGGTGACAGTTCATTGATCCTGCGGCCTGCATCGATACCCGCTTCTGCACAGATCGTGGCCGCCGAGGAGCGGCCGATCCCGTAGATATAGGTCAACGCGATATCCACGTGCTTGTTGGGAAGATCCACCCCGGCGATTCGAGCCATGTACTCCTCCTATCTCTGGCGCTGCTTGTGCTTGGGATTCTGACAGATGATGCGCACCACGCCTTTTCTGCGAATCACCTTGCACTTATCACAAATCGGTTTCACGCTTACTCGTACTTTCATCTCTGCTTACCTCCCGTCCGGAACCTACAGGTACCGGGATCTGATCTTTCCTTTGCGCACGATTCCCTCGTGGTGGTGCATCCGCAGCTGGCCTTCTATCTGGCTCATGGTATCCAGATCCACACCCACCATGATCAACAGCGAGGTTCCTCCCATCAGGTAGGCCACCGAGGAAGGGATATTCAACCAGGTCTGGACGATCGTCGGGATTACCGCGATGAAGGCCAGGAAAAGCGACCCTGGAAGAACGATCCGGTTGAGAATCCTGGTGAAGTACTCCTCCATCTTGTCCGAGCGGATACCGGGAATCGAACCGCCGTTCTCGCGGATGTTCTTCGATATCTCTATCGGATTCAACGTCACCTGGGTGTAAAAATAGGCGAAGAAGATGATCAGAGCCGTATAGGCGATGATATACGGGACCCCGTTGGGCCGCAGCCAGGCGGCGAAGCGGGACAGCCAGTCCACCCGGGAACCCAGGTTCTGGGCTATCTGAAGAGGGAACACCAGGATCGAGGAGGCGAAGATGACCGGGATCACGCCGGAGGGGTTGATCTTGAAGGGCAGGTACGAGTTCTGAGCCCCGTAAATCTTGCGCCCTATCACCCGCTTGGCATAGTGGACCGGTATCTTGCGCTGACCCTGTTGCTCGTATACGACCAAAGCCACGACCACGACGAACATCACCAGCACCACGATCATGAACACGGGATTCAACTCACGCCTGCGGATCTGCTCCACGATCGTATAGATCGCGTATGGAATGCGGGTGACGATTCCGGCGAAGATCAACAGGGAAATGCCGTTTCCAATTCCCCGCTGGGTTATCTGCTCGCCCATCCACATCAACAGGACAGTGCCCGAAGTAACGGTCAGGATGGCGATAAAGGTATACGTGGCTCGGCTCAAGGTTATGGCATCGGGAATCCTGTCCACGTAGGAGGTGACCGCGAAGCCCTGAATCAGGCAGACGAATATCGTTCCGATCCGGGTGTAGCGCTGGATCTTCTTTCTGCCGCCCTCCTCCTGAGAGGTCGCCTTGAGCTTGGGGAACACGAGCATCAACAGCTGCATGATGATCGACATGGAGATGTAGGGCATGATGCCGAGCATGAAGATCGAGAAATTCTTGAACGCCCCGCCGGCGAAGAAATCCAGATAGTCGGTGATCCCGAACGTGCCGGCTGCCTCCTGGGCCGTCATATAGAGCTTCAGCGCGGTCAGGTTCACTCCGGGTATCGGGATATTCGCGCCCAGACGGAAAATGAAGAGAATGAATACCGTAAACAGTATTCGATCCCGCAGATCTTTGACTCTGAAAATATCAACAAGTGGACTCGCCATATATCTTACAATCCTATGCGCCGGTATCCGGCGGCGTTATCGTCCCTCCCGCAGCCTGGATCTTTTCCGCAGCACCGGAAGTTACCTTGTCGACCGCCACGGCCAGTTTTTTCCCGACTTTGCCGTTCCCCAGGATCTTGATCGGTATCTTCGAGCCTTGAGTCCGGTTGCTGATCAGTCCGGCGGCGGCCAGCGTTTCCCGGTTCACCGTATCCCCGTCCTTGAAAACGGCCAGATCCCCCACTTTTAGGGTCACGAATTTCTTTTTGAAGGGATAGTTGGAAAATCCCCTTCGGGCGACCCTGCGAAACAGGGGCATCTGCCCGCCTTCGAAACCGAGCCTGGTTCCGCCGCCGGCCCGGGAGTTCTGGCCTTTGGTTCCCTTGCCCGCGGTGCACCCCTTGCCGGTGCCGGTTCCACGTCCCAGGACTTTGGGGGAGGTGGTGGCGCCTTTTGGCTTGACTATGTTCATGATCATCCTGCTCCTTTACCTGGGTGACCCTTTTCCGGACAGCTGCTCCACCTCCACGAGATGGGCGACGGTGCGGACCATCCCCAAAATCTGGGGCGTCGCCTCATGCTCGACGGAGGAGCTCAAGCGTTTGAGGCCGAGAGCCTTCAGCGTCTTTCGCGCCCTGGGCTTCTGGCCTATCGGACTCTTTTTCAGTCGAACTCGTATCCTGTGCATGATCTCATCAACCCCAGAACTCGTTGAGAGTTTTGCCCCGGGCGGCTGCCGCGACGCGGGCATCCATCAGACGATCGAATCCTTCGAACACGGCCTTTACGATGTTCATGGAGTTCGCCGACCCCAGAGACTTGCTCAGGATATCCTTGATCCCCGCCGCTTCCATGACCGCCCGCACGGGCCCGCCGGCGATGATTCCGGTTCCCGGAGAGGCCGGCTTCAGTACCACCTTGGCGCCTTTGAACTTGCCTACGACCTGGTGCGGTATGGTCATGCGCTTCATCGGGACCTTGACCATGTTCTTCTTGGCCCGATCCAGGCTCTTGCGGATCGCATCGGAAACGTAATTCGCCTTTCCGAAGCCGTAACCGACCTGCCCATTCCTGTCACCGACAACCGATATGGCGGAGAAGGAGAATCTGCGTCCGCCTTTCACCACCTTGGCGATACGGTTCAGTCGGACGAGCTTTTCGACGTACTCTTTTTCCTGTTCCAAAGTGTCAACTCCTAGAACTGAATTCCCGCCTTGCGGGCTCCATCGGCGATGGATTTGACGATGCCGTGGTACGCGTATCCGTTTCTGTCGAAGACGATCCTGTCGATCTTCTTTTCCTTGAGACGCTCGGCGGCCACCTTGCCCAGCTCCTCGGCCCCGGCGACGGTCGGTTTGATTTTACGCAGCTGTTTCTCGATGTTCGAGGCTGCCACCAGGGTCTGCTCCTTCAGGTCATCGATCACCTGAACGTATATATAGCGACCGCTCTTGTAGACGGTCATCCTCGGCCGGGCACCGTCTCCGCTAACGAGCTTTCGAATGTGCTTTTTCCGGCGCACCCGGCGTATCTTCTTCTGCTCCAGTCTTTCCATTTCCCTCACCTGACCCGCTCTTATTTGATACCGGTCTTTCCGATCTTCCTGCGAACGTATTCGTTCTCGTAGCGGATTCCTTTTCCCTTGTAAGGCTCCGGCGGCCTCAAACCCCGGATTTCGGCGCAGACGTGGCCCACCTGCTGCCTCTGCGCCCCGCTGACAACGATGCGATTGTTGCCTTCCACCGTGATGGTGATGCCGTCGGGAATCGGATACTCGATCGGGTTCGAGTAGCCCAGGTTGAGCACGAGTACATCTTCCCGCAGCTCCGCCCGGTAGCCGACGCC
>JAFGQJ010000137.1 GCA_016935715.1 Spirochaetales bacterium | reverse complement strand
TCGGCCGTGATGCAGTACCGGAAGCTGGAAAAGAAGATTCGAGCCGGTGCGGACTTCATCATCTCTCAGCTCGGCTACGATTCCCGGAAGTTTATCGAGCTGATCTCCTACCTCCGCAGCCACCTGGAGCTCGATATGCCCATAGTCGGCAGCGTTTATGTCCTGTCGGCGGGAGCAGCCCGCTTCATGAACCAGGGTGAAGTGCCGGGCTGCTACGTCACCGACAGACTTCTCAACCAGGTGAGAGAAGAGGCCGATTCGGAAGACAGGGGCAGGAGCGCCAGGCTCGAGCGTGCCGCCCGTCAGGTCGCCATCCTGAAAGGGCTCGGCTACAACGGGGCCCACATCGAGGGGCTTCATCTTCGATTTCAGGACGTACGTGCGATCATCGGGCGGGCGAACGAAATCGGGGATAACTGGTCAGACCATCTCCGGGAGTTCGACTACTCACCCCCAGACGCCTTCTTTCTCTTCGAGGGAGGCAGGGATTTCGAATTCACGGCAGCCGGGAAGGAGGGAGGAAAGCCGGATCCGTCGAGGACCCCCGGGATGAGGCTCTTTTCGCCCGTCTTTTGGCTGTCGGCCTTCCTGCACCGTTTCGTCTTCACGCCGCAGACGCTCGGCTACCGCATGATGCGCAGGCTCTGCCGGGTTGCGGAGAACAGAAGGGCGCTTTACCGGCTGATCAGCTTCGTGGAGAGCACGGTGAAGAAACCCATGTTCGGATGCCGCCGGTGCGACGACTGCGCCCTCTTCGACATGTTCTACGTCTGTCCGGAATCGAAGTGCCCCAAGGGTCAGCGCATCGGCCCTTGCGGCGGCAGCCGGATCGACGGTCGCTGCGAGGTGTTCGAAGACAAGCCCTGCATATGGGAGATCGTCTACTGGAGAGCCAGGAACCGGCGGAAGCCGGGCGAACTGGACTTCATCATTCCCCCCCGCGACTGGAGCCTTTACGATACCTCCTCATGGGTCAACTACTTCCTGGGATACGACCACTCGGCGGCCGATCTCGATATACCCAAGACGACGGCCGGGACCCGGTTGGAATACCTGCCGTGACGGATCCCGCCGGGAATCAGAAGTAGCCGACGAGACGTCCCAGGATCAGCAAGGCGAGCCAGACCGCGGTCGAAGCTCCAGCGGCCAGGGATTGGTTCCTGGAGGGTTTCCCTTTCCGGTGGACCGCCGAAGATGTTCGTTTGAAATCCGAACCGGGACCCGATGCGCTACTCGGATATCACGGCGGCCTCCTCTCTTGCCGCCATCCCCATGTTCATTGTGTTCTTCTCGTTTCAGAAACATTTTCTCGAGGGGATTACGGCAGGTGCCCTGAAAGGATAGGGCCTGCTTTCCGTACAGTACTCCGGTTGTTATGGGCATTTCAGCCTGTTATAATCGATCTAAGGAAGTATCACTGTGCAAAGAATGATCAACGATCCGGATCAGGTTGTTGCGGATATGCTCCGGGGATTCGTCAAGGCACACCGGGGCATTGTCATGCCAACCGAGAATCAGCGGGTGGTTAAATTTCAAGGGGCTCCTGTCGAGGGAAAGGTTGGCATCGTCACCGGCGGGGGATCGGGACACAAGCCGGCCTTCATCGGTTACATCGGCAAGAACCTCGTGGACGCCGTGGCTGTCGGAGAGATTTTCACATCGCCGACGGCCATCGCTTTTCTCGACGCCTTCAAGGCTGCGGATTCCGGAAAAGGAGTGGCCTGTCTTTTCGGAAACTACGCCGGAGATATCATGAACGTGAAGATGGCCGTCGAGGAAGCCGGTGAGACAGGCATCACGGTCAAGACGGTGATCGCCAATGACGATGTACCCTCTGCAGGCAAGGAGGAACGGGACAAACGCCGCGGCGTTGCCGGAGAAGTCCTGATGTGGAAAGTAGGAGGAGCAAAAGCCGCTCTGGGCGGCAGCCTGGATGAGGTGATCGGGGCGGCCCGGAAGGCGATCGACAACACGCGCAGCATCGGCATCGGATTCACTCCCTGTACGATTCCGGCGGTCGGCAAACCGAACTTCACGATCGAGCCCGGAAAGATGGAGGTCGGGATCGGCCACCACGGGGAACCGGGGATCAGGGTTGCCGATCTGTCCACGGCCGACGAGATGGCCGGGATGTGCCTGGAAGCGATTCTTCCGGACCTGCCTTTCCGCAAAGGGGACGAGGTAGTCGCCCTGGTGAGCGGATTGGGGGCCACACCGGTGATGGAGCTGTATATCTTCTACAACCGAGTCGAAGAGCTGCTGGAGCGGAAGGGGATCAAGGTGTACCGGCCTTATGTCGGCAATTTTTTCACCTCCCTCGAGATGATGGGAGTCACCTTGACATTGATGAAGACAGACGAGGAGCTCAAGCAGCTCATCGATCTGGAATGCGATTCCATGGGCCTGAGGCAGTGTTGAGGCAATCCGATGGCTGATCAATTCGCCGACAAAGGGGGACGGATCGTCGTCCAGAACCTCATCGAGACGATTCGGGAAAACAAGGCGTATCTGAGTGAAGTGGACGGGGCCATCGGAGATGGAGATCATGGAATCAATATGGCCAAAGGTTTCACCCTGACCGGCGAACGGCTGACAGACCAGATGGGCTGCTCGGAGTCCCTGAAGACGCTGGGGAGAACGCTGGTCATGGAAATCGGGGGAGCCATGGGTCCACTGTACGGTACTTTTTTCAAGGCTCTGGCCGGAGCATGCAGCGACAAAGAGCAGATCGATGCTCAGGTGTTCGGGCAAATGCTCGAGGCCGGCTACGCCGCGGTCGTCGAGTTGGGACAGGCCAGGGTGGGTGACAAGACCCTGGTGGATACCCTGCATCCCGCCCTCGCGGAATACAAGAAAGCTCTTGGTGACGGCGCAGGTTTCAAGGATGCGCTGCAGAGGATGGTCCAGGCTGCGCAGCAGGGCAAAGAGTCGACCAGAGATCTCGCAGCCAAATTAGGCCGATCCTCCAGGCTCGGAGAACGCTCCAGGGGAGTGCTCGACGCCGGGGCTGCCTCCTGCTACCTGATTTTGAAGTCAATGGCGGATACGATCAGCGGCTTGTTGTAATTCCGCTCCGGG
>JAFGQJ010000022.1 GCA_016935715.1 Spirochaetales bacterium | reverse complement strand
ATGCCGTCGGAGTAGAGGAACTCCAGCCGGTAGTCCAGGACGAGCAGCTTGCCGAAGATGCCGGCGTCCACTCCCCAGTTCTTGGGCTTTCCATCGTACCACACGGCATCTGTAGCCAGCCCCGAAGGAACCGTGTAGGTAAGCATTGTTTCCGGATCAGTATAGCTGACGTCCTCCCGGAAGTAGGGGATCATGGATGACACGTCGGCGAACAGGATGATGCTCAGGGCGTCTCTCTCGACGATCGGCTGATCCAGATCAAGCCCGGCGTTGAAGAACATCGGATTCCCAACCGTTGCGGTTGCACCAAGGGGCAGCCGCTCGGGGTTGATGTCCGCCAGGGCGGTTAAGCCGAAGCCGAGCCTGGCGGCCGGGGCAAACGGCCGGGTGTGGGCGCGGAACCCGAAGATCTCCGGATCCCCCGCGTGGTTGACCATCAGCTCCAGGCCGCCCTTCTCCCTGTTGACGCCCAGGTCGAGTCCGACCTTGCGTTCGTTCGGGAAGTTGCTGTCATTGGCGTAGTTGCGCATGATCGAGCCGTGCCCGACCGTCAAGTCGGCCAGATTTCCCAGCTTGAAGAAGAAGGGATCCCGGTTGTCTCCCCACTCGACGTAGCGGATCTTGAGAAACAGGTCTTCCACGGCGTCCAGGGCGACCCGGTCCCAGCCGTCGTCGATCTTGTCGACCCCGAAGGACCACTCGTCGTTGCCCTCCGGGCGGTACCATTCGCCCGGATCCAGCATGTTCTCCTTGTAGATGACCGGCAGATACAGGGCCACCTTCAGCTTGCCGAAGGCGAACCTTGGCTGGATGATCGCCTTCGCCCAGGTCTCATCGGCGATCGTGGTGGTTCCCAGTTCCATGCCGAGAAAAGCCATCAGCTTCTCCAGCCACTTCGGCGTCTCCCGTTCGGGCCCTTCCACCACTCCCTCACCCTTCTCACCAGTCGGCTCGACTCCTTTCTCCACGGGCTCCGCCTTCTCCGCCGGCTTCTGCTCTTCGACCGCCTCGGCCTCCGCGATCTCCTCGATCTCTTCGGATTCCTGTTCGGCCTCCTCGATCACCTCCTGCACCTCTTCGATGTATCCCGGGACCTGATCGACCCGCAGGCGGACGAAATCCATCCCCCTTTCCAGGGTCTGCCTGAGACCCGCCGGAGGCTGAAATTTCACGAAATTCGCAGCCAGGGCATTGGCCGCCTCGCCGGCGCCCAGGGCGATCGTCCTGCCCGCGGCATTGGTGTACTCCACCACGCCGTCCAGAACGTAGGCCAGCTCCTCCACCCCCGGAACGATCGATCCGATGAGGGTGGTGCCGCGCACGCCCATCACCGCGGTCGGGCCCAGGAAGCTGTACCGGGCGCCGTCACGCTTGGCCACCACCGCCTTGAACTTGCCCACGGCCACGCTGAAGGTGTTGTTCTCGGCACCGCCGCAGTCCTGCAGCCCGTCCACGCGGAAGTTGGTGTTTTCCCCTACCCGGATGATCGTGCCGTTGGGATCCATGCGCAGCTCAGCGTAGTCACCATCAAGGGTGATGAGGGTCGCACCCACGGGCAGCTGCTCCCCGAAGCCGAACTGATCCACGTCGTACTCCGCGCCGTCCGCGGTACGGACGTACATCTCTCCGCTGGCATTCTCGTAGTACTCGACGATCACCGCCGGACCCTGGGCGAATGCCGCCGCGGTGAGGCCGAACAGCAGGATGAAAAGTATCGGTAAGATTCTATTCGTCATTCCATACCTCCGTGTCTAGAAAAGCTGGATGGCGCTCTCGATGCCCGACCTGGTTTCCCATCCGCCGCTGGCCGGATCGTAGCTGAGCTGGTAGATGAAGGACAGCACCGCCGGGCCGATGGCATAGTTCACCCGGGCTCCCAGCACGGAATCTTCGGCACCGAACACGTCCTCGAAAAAGCCGGCGCCCTCGTACTCCATGTCCGCGCCGATGTAGCGCTTGTCGAAGCTCGCCTCCAGAGAGAGGTTGGGAACGAGCCCCTCCGCCAGGATGAAAACGGCGTAGAGGTGCGGCCAGTCGAGGTAGTTGGCTGGATCGCGGGCGCCGGATTGGCCGAAGGGCCCGTCCAGGGTTGCGTTGAAGATAAGCGCGTCGTCGAAGAAGGCGAATCCCAGGCTTCCGAGCCAGCCGGTATAGGCATCGATCGCGCCGCTCTGCAGCAGAGCATACTTGTCCGCCCGGAACAGGTCGTAACCCACGTCGAAGTAGGCGGGGATGAAGTCCTCCCCGAGCACGCGGATCTGGGCGCCGTAGCTGATCACCCGCAGCAGGCGGCCGCCGAAGCCCACCATCTCTCCCTTGCCCGCGTTGCCCGAGCCCAGGGTATTGGTCAGGAAGGCGACATCCGCGAAGGTCGTGAGGCTCAGCGCCGGGTTGGTCAGGATCGGCAGGGTCAGGTCCGCGCCGACCAGGGTCACCGGATCGATGCTGTCGTCCCCCGTGTAGAGCCTGGGCTTGCGGTCCATGGCCACGGTTCCGCCGACCTGCAGGCCCTCGATCACGGGAGCCTCGGTAAAAGCCAGCGGCCGCACGTACAGACGCCCGCCGATGACGTCGAACTGCGCCAGGTTGCCGACGAAGGTCTCGATCCCCACGTAGGGGAAGTTGAACAGGGCGCCGTCCAGGTCGAAGCTCATCCCGAAGATCCGCTTCTCCGGCAGGAACAGGGTATTGTCGTAGCCCCCCATGATGAAGCCGTTGCCCAGCAGGGCATCCTCTATGGAACCGAGCTTGACGTAGAGGGGGTCTCCCTTGAAACCGTAGCGGATGTATTTGAACTTGGGCAGGTACACGTCCAGGAAGGTGTCGTCTCCGGTGGGGATCCAATCCTCCTCCCGAACCGAGAAATCCGGCTCGAACTGGTAGTTCATGATCAGCTCGAGCCCGATGCCGAACTTCCCGATGGAGATATCCGGAGAGAGCTTCAGGCTCTGGTAGGTCTCTCCGTCGAAGGTCAGGGCACCGATGCCGATGTTCAATCCGAAATCGAATCCTCCGCCCTCTTCCTGTGCGAATGCCGCCACGGAGCAACAGAGGACGAGGATCGCAACTGTCAGCACCTTGATTCTCTTGAACATTGCTGCCTCCTCACTACTCGCTACTAAATATAGACCGAAAATTGAAGAATCCAATCGAAATAGCATGCTGATTGCCCGCAGGGCTGCGAGCATTCGCGTCCCGGGGGCGATCAGAACTCGATCTGTACGGAGATTCCGCCCCGCAGGCCGAGACGCCAGTACCGCTGCTTCTGCTCGGTCTGCTCGGTGTCGATGCCCGCCGAGATCTCCCCGCTGATCTCCCCGTGGTCCGGAAGCACCAGGGAGCTCCGGTGGCTGACGATCAGATTCAGCGGATGCCAGCTGGACTCCTCCCCCGGGCCGCTGAGCTCCAGCTCCAAGCTTTCGAGATGAGACCAGTAGCCGTCCTCCCCGAGTCTCTCCGGCAGGAGTGGCACTCGCACCCCTGTTTCCGGGTATCGGTACCAGGTGTAGAGTAACTTAACCGTGTCAGCCCACTGGATCCGCGTTCCGTATATCTCCAGCTCCGCCTCCAGATCACGGTCGTAGCGTAGATTGAGCCGGTTCTCGAAGGTCAGGGCATTGGCCCGCTGCCCCTCGAAGGAGAAGAAATGATCCAGGTTCATCTCCAGCCCGCGAAGCGGCGGACTGGCCTCCGTACGCACGCCCTGCCCGTCCGCATCGAAGCTCAGCGACAGGCTGGTGCTGAACTCATCGGTGCGGTAGAAGGGAAAAAGCGGATAGGCGCCGAAGTCCCCGAACAGGTTCAGGGCGGTGCTCCGAGCGCTGACGGTGTAGGTGTTGAACAGGTCGATCAGGTCCTGGTCCTTGACGAAGCGCTTGTTCAGGCTCAGCTCGATTGAGGAGGGCAGAAACAGATCCCGGATCCGGGAGGAAAAGCGCCGGGACAGGCGCAGGTAGGCTTCCGCCGTGTAGTCCGCCTCGTCCAGATCGGAAGACAGCTCGAGGAACGACTGCTCCGCCCGCGAGCAGTACAGCTCGGCGAAGGGCAGGAATCCGAACAGGTAGCGCTGGCTGTAGATCCGCGCGAAGGATCCGGAAAAATCGGCGGCGTAGTCTCCGGCTCCCGCCTCCGGGTCCACGATCTCCAGGCTGCGGCGGTATCCCGGCGTGACGGAGAACACAGCCGCACCGTCCTCCAGCAGGAGGATCGGCAGCTCCAGCTCCATCCCCGCGCTGCTGTTCAGGCTCCGCCCGGCGGAGAGAAAATCGTAGCTGTGAAAGCCGTGCCGCCACAGGGCCTGGACTCCCACCGGCAGGGTGTCCAGTCCCCAGTCCAGGGTGATGTTCGCCCTGCGCTCCACCGGGTCGCCGCCGTGCCAGGGCGCGAGCAGGGTATAGCCGTAGATCCAGCTGCCCAAATATCCCTGGTAGCCTTTCACCGGCAGGGAAAAGCCTTCCCCGGCTCCGGACACGGCCAGCGTGTTCTGCAGGGTGAAGGGTGCGTGGGTGAGCCCCAGGCGGGCCTCCCAGCGCTGGGTCAGCGTCCCTTCCAGGGATCCGGCCCGGGCCTCCAGGTCGAGCCGGAGCGGGGGCGCCTGCACCCGGAGCGTGTTCTCCCGCTGCAGCTCTTTCCCCGTTTCCCGATCGCGGAGGCTGAACGCATCGGAGAACACGACCGGGAAGGAGACGTTCGGCACCGTCACCCCGTGGCCGCCGCCCAGAGTGACCCGGCTGTCGCCGCCGGAACCCGTGGCCGCCACGGTGAAATCCGCGCGCACGTCCGCCAGGGACAGCCCGAAATCCAGCTCGCTCGTCGAGCTGAAGCTCTGTGCGCCGAAGGGCGTCCCGTAAAGCGTGGAGAAACCCCGGCTGGCGTAGGCTGCGCTCTGCCGCAGGCTGAGGTCGTGGATCACGGCGTGGCCGCCCCAACTGACCAGCTCTCCCGGCAGGCTCAGCTCGAGATCCAGGGTGGCCCCGGCGCCGAGCGAGCCGGCCGGGTCGGTCAGGTGCAGCTCGTCGATGTGGAGGGTGCCGGTGCCTGGTCCGGCGTCGGTCAGCTCCACGGTGAACAGGCCCAGGGAGCCGTAGCTGACAGGCTCGCTCACGGTTACGCCCGCCCCGGTGAGCTCGGCTCCGTCGCGGTAGATCCTGCCCTCCTCCAGGTCTACGACGATCTTCTGCCACTCCGTACTCGAGAAGGGCGGATAGCTCCACGTAATCTCGTTTCCCTCCTCGTCACCCAGCGAAAAGCTGAGCAGGTCTCCGTCGTCGGTCGAGGAATGGGTGTAGTAGACGATGCTGCGGTAGCGGATCCCCTCGGTCTGCGCCTCGGTGTAGCTCCTCGCCCGCCAGGTTCCCGCGCTCGTGCCGCTCCAGGAGACCTCCATCACCTTCTGGGTCTCCTCGTAAGGATGAAAGATGTCCGCCACCTCTCCCCAGGTCGCCTGCAGCAATCTGGAGGGAGGATCCCGCATCTCCCACTCCTCCACCTCCCGGGCGCTGAGCTCGGGGGCCGCAGGCTCGACGACCCAACCGGCGGAGAAGCGGCTTCCGGCCAGGACGACCTCGTCCAGGAGCAGGCGGCCGGTGGCATCGGAGCCTCCCTCACGTACGACGATCAGGCGCAGGCTGCGGGTGCGGGCCAGCCTGCGCTTCTCGGCGGCGCTGAAGGTGTGGGTGTACGATGTCCAGCCCACCGTGTCTGTGAGAGCCGGCCCGCCCAGGGTGATGATGTCCGGATCCGCCGAGGGGTCGTCCAGATCGAGGAAGCCGTTGCCGTCGATGTCCTCGCTGTCCAGGCGGCCGTTGCCCTCGTTCTTGGGACCGCTGCCGACTCTCAGGTTCACGCCGTAGTTCCCCTCGTCGAAGGTGAAACCCGCTGCGCTGGCCGAAAGCTCCTCGTCCAGGATGCCGTCCTCGTCCAGGTCCTCACCGATGGCCCCCAGCTGCAGGTACACGGTGAAGTCGCTGCCCGAGTCGATCTCCAGGGTGCGGTACAGCAGTGAGATGCCCTGCATGCGCGAGAGGTCGCTGACAGCGCCGTCGTAGGCCACGGGCAGCTGCACGCCCGCCCATTCATCGACCTCCAGGTCGAAATCCAGGACCAGGCTCTGCCCCTCGTAGAGTCCCTCCGCGCTGCCCTCGACCACGTACGGCCCGGGCTTGGAGCCGGTCTGGTCGTATGCGTACACCTGGTCCGAAGGGGGATCCCAGGTGTAGGGCATCAGGGTCGAGGTGCCGAGCAATCCGTAGGAACGGTAGTCCTTGTACAGCAGCTTGCCCCGGTTGGCGTGGATGAAGCCGTCCAGCGCAGACGAGAACGGGTCATCCCCATCCGGCGGCGAGGCGGGGTACGCCGTGTTCTCCGAGAGGGGCACGCCGATGCCGGTGGACTCCATGCCGAGCAGGCGCATCACCCCGGTGGTGTCCGGGTTCGAGTACGCACCGCCGATCTCGGCCTGGTAGCTCAACGGGCCTACGGTGCCTTCCGCGCCCGCGGACAGGATCACGCTGCCCGTCCGGCTGTAGGCCTCGTCAGTGTAGGATCCGGGCAGGAAGTTCCAGCGCACTCCGGTGGCCAGCTGGAGATTCAGGGCCTCGCTGACCGGGAAGGTGTTGCCCCAGGCGAACAGGATGTCGCCGTTGTTGGCCAGCGAGGCCCGGCGCCGGAAGCTCACCACCAGGCGGTCGTCTGGGCCGATCTCCGTCAGGAAGGTGATCAGGCCGCTGCCGGCATCGACCTCGAAGCGGGTCTCGGCGATGCCGTTTCGCAGGATCTGAACAGAGCCGGGCACGACGTCCGACCCGACCCGGTAGGCGCTCACCGGGGTGAGCTCGCTCACCAGGATCTCGTAGTCCAGGTACCCGGGCTTGGCGTCCGCCAGGGGCCCGTAGAGGAGGTTGTCCGGGTCGAACGGCGGCGAGGGTTTGGCCGCGTCCAGGAAGGGGTAGAGGTTGCGGAAGCCGTCCCTCAGCCCGGGGTCGGGTTTGTAGTAGGCCTGGATGAAATCCTCCCCCGGAGTCAGACGGAACCCCACCTCCGTGGACTCCGACCAGTTGAGTACGCCCTTGCGCACGATCGAGATGCGCAGCCGGGACAGGTCGTCCGGAACCGCCGCATCCAGGGCGTAGGCGGCCGGGATCTCGAAGGGCGAGAACTCCCCAGGACGGTAGAGCAGCAGGCAGGTGTCGGCCCCGACGACCACCTGGCGCTCGGACATCGGCTCGCCCAAAAAAGTCTGGGTCCAGTCGAAATCATTCGAGCCGCTCAGAACGAGTTTCAGAGCGGATTCACCGGGGAAAGCCCCATCTCCCTGGGTGCCGGCTGCACCGGCTGTTTCTCCGACCGGGGACCCGTCTACTTCGTAGTAGGCCAGCACCCGTCCCCCGGCCGCCTCCCGGAGAAACACCGTCCCGTTCGTGCTGTCCAGCGCGGCCTCTTCCACCGTGGCCCGCCGGTACCTCCGCCCCTCCGAGTCGGTGTAGCTCCCTTT
>JAFGQJ010000021.1 GCA_016935715.1 Spirochaetales bacterium | reverse complement strand
TTGGCGGAGATCGAGGCGATGGTCGACGGTATGGGGGAGGAACCCGTGCGGGAGGGGGGCAGCTTCGAGGAGGCGGACCGGATCGACGAATACATCGATTTCGTCACGGCTCCCGTCAAAGACCAGAAGATCTCCACTACGGCAGTGATCGACGTAGGCGGCGGTTCGGCGGGGAGGGTGTTCCGCAGCATCAGCGACAGGCTGGCTCTTTCGGCCTACATCCTCAATGAGCAGCCCGACGGCTCTTTTCTCAATCGGGATCCCAACCCCCTGAAACCCGAGAGCAGAGTGCATGCAGCGGCCAGGGTGCTCGAACACGGCGCCGACATAGGCGCCCTGCTGGACGGGGACGGGGACCGGGTCGTATTCCTCGACGAGCACGGGGAGAGCGTGGCCAACTACTACATCGCCGCCCTGATCGCCGAGGAGCTGCTGAGTGATCAGCCGGGGGCGGCCATCGTCTACGATCTGATCTCCTCCCGGGCTCTGCCTCAGCGCATTGCGGAACTGGGCGGCAAACCCGTGGTCTCCAAGGTCGGCTACACCTTTCTCTACGATGCAATGATCGCCGAAAAGGCTCTGTTCGGGGCCGAGACTTCGGGACACGTGTACTTCAAGGTCACCGACAGATACTACACCGAATCCGCAGCCTACGCCCTGATGGTTCTGCTCAAGCTCCTTCAAAAGCGCCGCAAGCCCCTCTCGCAGCTGCTGGCACCCCTGCGCGGGCGCTATCACCAAACGGGGGAGATCAATATCGAGATCGCCGACAAGGAAAAGGCGCTGGCTCAGATCGAGCATCGCTACAGGAAGGCCGGGGGCGCCATAGAGAAGCTCGACGGCGTGAGCGTGGAGTTTCCCGACTACTGGTTCAATGTGCGGCCGAGCAATACCGAACCGTTGATCCGCCTCCGTCTGGAGGCGGTGAGCGGCCCGCTGGCGGAACAGAAGACCGGGGAGCTGGTGGAGTTTCTGAAGGGATTCGCCTGATACCGTGGGAGCAAACGAGCGCAGCGACGGATCGTACCTAGACCGGAACTCGACCGGCTCGGAGGTGCGGGAGCTGAGGCAGCTCCTGCAGGCATCCCTGGAGGCCACCGGCGACGGCATCCTGGTCGTCGACAATGACGGACGCGTCATCCTCTCCAACAAGCGCTTCGCCGAAATGTGGAAGGTTCCCGACTCGATGATCCGGGACAAGGACGACATCAGGATCAGGGAGTTCGTCATGGATCAGCTGGCGGAGCCCGAGTCCTACATGGCCAAGATCCGTGCCCTCTACGGCAACGCAGACAGCTACACGGATATCCTGACCTTCAAGGACGGGCGGGTTTTCGAGCGCTATTCCGCCCCGCTTCAGATGTCCGGACGGATCATCGGCAGGGTGTGGAGCTTCCGGGATATGACCGCCTACAGCGAAGCTCAGCGGCGCCTGGAGCGAAGCCAGCAGAAGTACAGGGATCTGGTGGAGAACGCGGGCAGCATCATACTGGGATGGGATACCAGCGGGATCATCACCTTCATCAATGAGTACGGGCAGCGGCTCCTGGGCTACAGCCAGGAGGATCTGCTGGGGAAATCCGTGGTCGGAACGATCGTCCCGAACCGGGATTCCTCGGGCCGGGATCTGGTGGCGATGATCGAAGGCATCACCAGCGATCCCGACGAGTACATGTACAACGAGAATGAGAACGTCACCAGGAACGGGCAGTCCATCTGGGTATCCTGGTCGAACAAACCGGTGTACAACGATGTGGGGCAGCTGACCGGCATTCTGAGCATCGGCACCGACATCACCGAGCGCAAGAAGCTCGAGCTGCAGCTCTTCCAGGCTCAGAAGATGGAGGCGGTGGGGCAGCTGGCCGGCGGGATCGCCCACGACTTCAACAACATGCTGATGGTGATCAACGGATACTGCGAGCTGATGCTCGACGGCATGGATCAAACCAACGAGCTGCGCCGGGATATCGAGCAGATAAAGGCGACCGCCTCCAGGGCTGCGGCTCTCACACGCCAGCTGCTCGCCTTCGGACGTCGACAGGTGGTGCAGCCCAAGGTGCTGGATCTCAACAAGCTGCTTCAAAACAGCCGGGAGATGATTCACAGACTGGTGGGGGACGGGGTACGGCTGAGCCTGAACACCGGCGACGACCCCCTGTACATCTATGCCGATCCGGTCCAGATCGAGCAGGTGATCCTCAATCTGGCGGCGAACGCCAGGGATGCGATGCCCGAAGGAGGCGAGCTCGATCTAGAAACCCGTAGAACCCGCGTGGACAGCGATGATTCGGGGGAGCGCTACATGGTACCCGCGGGAAGCTACGTCCTCTGCTCGGTGCGGGACACGGGTCTCGGGATGCTCCCGGAGACGCTGGAGCATGTATTCGAGCCATTCTTCACCACCAAGGTCCCCGGCAAGGGTACCGGGTTGGGACTGTCCACGGTGTACGGAATCGTCAAGCAAAACGACGGCTTCGTGTTTGCCGAGAGCGAACCCGGCGCGGGCAGCTGCTTCACCATGTACTTCCCCCTGGTCAGCGAGCAGGAGCTGATTCGAGGGGACGAGCCGCACGTGCCCCCGGAGAGGCTGCGGGGAACCGATAGGATCCTCCTGGTAGAGGGGGAAGCCAAAGTCCGCCGCTACACGAAGAATGTCCTGCAGAACTACGGGTACGACGTGGTGGCCGCAGCGGGCGCCTCGGATGCTCTGGGATTGGGAAAAACCCTCGAGGTGGATCTGCTGATCACTCCGGCCCGGGATGCAGAGGGACTATCAGCCGAGCTGGCGGAAAAAATCCGGGAAATGCAGCCCGAGGTGAAGGTGTTGATGATATCCGAGTCCGCGGGGAGCGGGGGATCCGAAGCATATCAGTCGATCAGCAAACCCTTTACCAGCGAGGCGCTGCTGCGCAAGATCAGAAAAATCCTGACGTGAGAATCCGCTACAACGCACCCGTGGTGCTCACCCTTACACTCCTGTCCACTGCGATTCTGGTCGTCAACCAGGTCATCGGAGGCTTTACCCAGGCCTTCTTCGTCTCCTATCCGGACTTCAGCGGCACGCTCCTGGACTTCCTGCGCCTGTTCAGCCACGTTCTGGGGCATCAGAACTGGCTGCACCTGATGAGCAACTTCAGCTTCATCCTGCTGATCGGGCCGGTGCTGGAGGAGAAATACGGCTCCGCAGCCCTGCTGGTCATGTTCCTGGTTACGGCCCTGGTCACGGGGATTCTGAACATCCTCTTCTTCTCCACCGGCCTGATGGGAGCCAGCGGCTTCGTGTTCATGCTCATCCTGCTCAGCTCCTTCACGAACATCCGCTCCGGCGAGATCCCGCTGACCTTCGTCCTGATCGTCGTCCTGTTCCTGGCAAAGGAGTTCATCAATGCCTTCGCCGAGGACAGCATTTCCCAGTTCGCCCATATCATCGGGGGCATCTGCGGCAGCATGTTCGGATTTCTATTCACGAAAGGCACGAAGCAGTCCAGCCCGCCGGCCGTCCAGTAGCTCCCCCCCGGCCGTCACGATTGAAAGAGGGACGCGATTCATAGTATTTTAGCGTGAGTGAAGAGCCATGTTTGACAAACTCGACAAGATGAACGAACGCTACCTCGAGCTGCAGACCCTGGTCTCCGATCCGCAGGTCATGAAGGATCAGAGCCGCTACAGGGAGCTGATGCGGGAGATGGCCGGTTTGGAAGAGGTCATCGAATGCTACCGCGGCTACAGGAAGCTGGAGTCGGAGATCGCCGATACCGAATCGCTGATCCGGGAGGGGGGTGAAGGAGAGCTCGTCAAGCTGGCCCGGGAGGAGCTGGAGACGCTCCGCGAGCGGGAACAGGAGATGGAGGGGGAGCTCAAGATGCTGCTCATCCCCAAAGACCCGCTGGATCTGAAGAACATCATCATGGAGATTCGGGCCGGCACCGGAGGAGAAGAGGCCGGGCTGTTCGCCGCGGACCTGTTCCGCATGTACTCCAAATACGCCGAGTCGCGGCGCTGGAGCATAGAGATCCTCTCCTCCCACGGGACGGAGATCGGCGGCTTCAAGGAGATCATCTACTCGATCAGCGGCAAGAGCGTCTACGCGAGCCTGCGCTACGAGAGTGGAGTTCACCGGGTGCAGCGGGTTCCGGTCACCGAGGCGGGGGGCCGGATCCACACCTCCGCCGTGACCGTCGCGGTCCTGCCGGAGGCGGAACAGACGGAGATAGAGGTTCGTCCGGAGGAGCTGCGGATCGACGTCTACCGCTCCTCCGGCCCGGGCGGACAGAGCGTGAACACCACCGATTCGGCGGTGCGCATCACCCACATCCCCACCGGGCTGGTGGTGACCTGCCAGGACGAGAAATCCCAGCACAAGAACAAGGCCAAAGCCCTGCGGGTGCTGCGGGCCCGTCTGTTCGAGCGGGAGGAGGAGAAGAAACATCAGGAGAGGGCGGCCGCCCGCAGGACGCAGGTGGGCTCGGGGGACCGCTCCGAACGGATCCGCACGTACAACTACCCCCAGAACAGGGTCACCGATCACCGGATCAACCTCACCCTCTACCGCCTGGAAGAGGTAATGCTCGGGGACCTGCAGGAGATCATCGACTCGCTCAGGTTGAGCGCCCGGGAGGAATACCTCAAGAAGCTGGCCGTATGACCGTCGGGGGGGCCCTGAACCAGGGCAAGCAACGCCTTTTCTTCGCAGAAGTGGACACGCCCATGCTCGATGCCACGGTGCTGCTCTCCGAAGCCCTGGAGGTGAGCAAGGAACGGCTGCTGGCCAGCCTCCCGGATCCGCTGGAAGCGGAGGGGTGGCGCCGCTACTGCGGCTTTCTCGACCTCCGCTGCGCCGGTCTGCCCGTTTCCTACATCCGCAGGAAGAAGGAGTTCTTCAGCCTGGAGTACTACGTGGATCCGAGGGTTCTGGTTCCCCGTCCCGACACCGAGCTGCTGGTGGAGCAGGCCATCGCGCTGCTGTCGGATGGCGCGAAGGGCAGGCGGGTGCACGACGCCTGCACGGGAAGCGGCTGCGTGGCCATCGCCTTGAAGCATACACTGCCGGAGCTGGAGGTGTCCGCCTCCGAGCTCAGCCGGGAGGCTCTTCGAGTGGCGGAAATGAACGCCCGGCGGCTCCTGCCTGCGGGCCGTATCCGCCTGTACCGCTCCGACCTGCTGGCCCGGGTGCCCGGCCGCTACGACCTGATCACGGCCAACCCGCCGTATCTCAGCGACGGGGAGGTGGAGAAGATGAAGAAGGTGGGCTGGCCCGAGCCGGCGCTCGCCCTGAGCGGCGGGAGCGACGGCACGGATCTTCTGCGCCGTCTGATCCGCCAGGCTCCCCGCAAGCTGCGCGCAGGGGGGCACCTGCTCCTGGAGGCGGACCCGGCCCAGATGCCCGCCCTGCGGCGGGAGCTGGCCGAACGGGGTTTCGGCGGGATCGCCGTGGCAGCGGACCTGGGCGGCCGGGATCGGGTCATCCTGGCGCAACGTTGAGGCGTATATGGACTCCTCCACCAAGGCCCTGATCCGTACTTTTACCGAGAAGGTCGGCCGCTACCCCGAGGAAGAGCGGAAGCAGATCCTCTCCGCCCTGCGCTGGGCCGAAGGGCTTCACCGCGACCAGCTGCGGGCCAGCGGCGAGCCGTTCCTCATCCATCCGCTGAGCGTGGCGGATATCCTGGTCGATGCCCACCTGGACTACCAGACCGTGATCGCCGCCGTCCTCCACGACGCCCTGGAGGACACGGGGCTGTCCTCCAGGGAGCTGCGCAAGGAATACGGCCGGGAGGTGGAGGCCCTGGTGCAGGGGGTGACCAAGATCTCGGTGATCCGCGGGCGCAGCAAGACCACCCAGGCGGCCGCCAGCATCCGCAAGATGCTCTTCGCCATGGTCAAGGATATCCGGGTCATCATGATCAAACTGGCGGACAAGCTGCACAACATGCGCACCCTCGAGTATCTGGACGCGAAGAGCCAGAAGCGCATCGCCGACGAATGCCTGGAGATCTACGCTCCCCTGGCCGGCCGCCTCGGGATGTCCCGGATCAAGAGCGAGCTGGAGGATCTTTCCCTGAGGGTGCTCCATCCCCGGGCTTACGAACAGATCGATCATTTCGTGCAGGAGAACAAGGAGGACCTGCATGAGTTCCTGCGCTCCATGGAGGCGAGCATCCGCGGGGAGGCGGAAAAGGCGGGAGTACCCATCGAGATAGAGAGCCGGATCAAGCACTACTACTCGATGTACAGGAAGATCAAGAAGAAGGGGCGGATGGTCGACGAGATCTACGACCAGGCGGGCATGCGCCTGATCTGCGAGACCACCAGCCAGTGCTACGAGCTGTTGGGGCTGCTGCACAGCCTCTGGAAGCCGATCGAGGGGCGCTTCAAGGACTACATCGCCATGCCCAAGAGCAACCTCTACCAGAGCCTGCACACCACGGTCATGGGACCGGGGGGCAAGATGCTGGAGATCCAGATCCGCACCGGCCAGATGCACCGCACCGCCGAAGAGGGTATCGCCGCCCACTGGCTGTACAAACGGGAGCTGATCGGGGAGCGGATTAAGCCGGAGCAGCTGACCATCATCAACATGCTGAAGAGCTGGGATTCGAGCAATGTCAGCTCCCCGGATTTCCTGGAGGAGATCAAGCGCGAGCTGCTGCGGGACTCGATCTACGTATTCACCCCACAGGGGGACATCATCGAGCTTACCCGGGGTTCCACGGCATTGGATTTCGCCTACCACATCCACACGGACATCGGCAACCACTGCATGGCCGCCAAGGCGGACGGCAACCTGATCCGTTTGAACGAGGAGCTGAAGAACACTCAGGTCATCGAGATCCTCACCGCCCCCTCGGCCCACCCGCACATCAACTGGCTGCGCATGGTGCGCAGCACACGGTCCCGCTCGAAGATCCGCCACTGGCTCGTGCAGAACGAGCCTGGCCTGATCATCGACCGCAACATCGTGGCCAAGAAGAAGGCAGGCGGACCTGCGGGCGGGAAGGAGGGCAAGGCGGGGGCTCAAATCCGCTCCGGAACCGCATCCGCTGCACCCGAAACCCGCCCGCCCAGGCGCCCCGGGCGGCGCTGGCGGGACCGGATGGAGTCGGAGACCCAGGTGCGGGACGCGAGCAGGGTGGGGATCCGCATCGGGGAGGAGCGGAACATGATGATCCGCCTGGCCCGCTGCTGCAACCCCGCCGCCGGGGATCCGATCGTCGGCTACATCTCCCGCGGCCGGGGGATCATCGTGCACAGGGCGGACTGCCCCAATCTGAAGAACATCAAGGAGTTCGAGGAGCGCCACCTGGAGGTGGAATGGGAGACGGTCAGCCCCAAGGCCACCCGCCGCTTCGAGGTCACCGCCCGCAAGACCACCAACCTCTTCTCCGAGGTGGAGGGGGCGATCAAGAAATACCACGGCCACCTGATCGAGGGCAAGCTCGACGAGAACATACCCGAGACCCTGCAGGGTTTCTTCACCGTGGAGCTGGACAACGGCCGGGATTTCGAGCCGGTGCTCAAGAGCCTGCGCACCATCCCCTCGGTCCTGCA
>JAFGQJ010000136.1 GCA_016935715.1 Spirochaetales bacterium | reverse complement strand
GCGCTCCTTGATCTCCACCTTGCCTTCGGCCAGCCGCGCCGCCCCGACCACGATCCGCAGGGGAATCCCGATCAGGTCGGCGTCCGTGAACTTCACACCCGGGGAGTCGCCCCGATCGTCGTACAGCGCCCTGTCACCGAGCTCGTGGTGCAGCTCCTCGGCGGCTCTCTTCACGCTGAGGGACTTGCCCACGCTCATCAGGTGCACCTGAAACGGTGCCAGGGAAACGGGCCAGAGAATGCCCCGATCGTCGTGGTTGGTGCGGACCACCGCGTCCATCAGGCGTCCCAGACCTACGCCGTAGCAGCCCATATGGGGGTAAGCGGCGGCGCCCCGTTCGTCCTGATAGCTCAGGTTCATTGTCCGTGTGTAGGTATCACCGAGCTTGAAGATATGCCCGACTTCGAGGGCCTGGATCTCCCTCAAGGTGCCGCCGCACTGAAGGCAGATCTTCTCGTCCCGGGTGAGAGCGATATCGGCTACATCCTGACTCGAAAAATCCCTTCCGAAGTTCCCGTTGAGCAGGTGGTATTCCGGACGGTTGGCCCCGTACACGAGGTTGTTCGACCGGGCCACCGCATCATCCACCACCACCCGGATCTGCCGATCCGCACCGATGGGAGACAGGTAGCCGGGCACCAGGCCTGCAGCGGCCAGCTCCTCGTCGCCGGCCTGACGATAGGCGGGATACTTGAGATACGTGGACAGCTTCTCCAGGCCCAGATCGTAGTCTCCCCGGACAATGGCCATAACCAGCCCCTGAGGGGTGTCGTAGACCAGGCTCTTGGCCGTACGCTCTTTCGGCACGCCCAGGAACTCCGACAGCTCATCGATGGTGGTGCAGCCGGGGGTATGGACCGTTTCCAGGGCCTTCTCCTCCTCCCGGAAATATTTCTTCCCGCCCACGGCGACCTCCTTGCTGGCGCAGTACCGGCACTTGTCGCAGAGGATGATCGCGTGGTCCGCCGAATCGGTCGGCATGAGGAACTCGTAGGATTTCTCCCCGCCGATGTAGCCGACCCCGCCTTCCCCGGCAAAAGTCTGGATCCCGCAGCGGTCGAAAACCCGCTTGTACGCGGAGAATGTTTTTGGAAAGAAATTGTTCAGATCCTGGTAGGAACGGTGAAAGGAGTAGGCATCGTGCATGTAGATTTCCTTGGTACGCACCAGCCCGTCCTTGGGTCGCTCCTCATCGCGGAACTTGATCTGAAACTGGTAGAGGAACTGTGGCAGCTCCCGGTAGGAGCTCAGGGTCTCCCTCACCAGCTCCACGAAGGCTTCCTCGTGAGTGGGGGAAATCACCAGCTCCTTGCCGTGGCGGTCGCGGAAGGAAGCGAGCTCGCTGATCCAGCTGAAGCGGCCGCTGTGCCGCCAGATCTCCGAAGGGGTGACCACGGGAACGTAGATCTCCTGGCCGCCGAGGCTGCGCATCTCCTCGGCAATGATCCGCTGGATATTCTGCAGCACCCGCATTCCCAGCGGAAGAAAGGAGTACAATCCCTGGGCCATCCGGCGCACGAACCCGGCGCGGTGCAGCAGGGCGTGGCTGGGCGTGCGGATCGATTGGGGGACCTCCCGGAGCGTCTTGCCGAGTACGGCGGTGTATTTCATTCCCTGTTCCTTCCCCCTCATTCTAAATTCCCGAACCCCCGCGGTCAAGGAAGGGCGAAACGACAGGAGGCAGCCCGGGAGCGGGGAAAAACAGCCGCGGGTTTCCTTGACAGCAGGGTGACCTCGCTACCATATTACAGCTATACCCGAATCCAAGAAACGAACAGGAGACATTGATGAGTATTATCGAATGGGTCGAAGCCCGCGAAATTCTCGACTCCCGGGGAAACCCGACGGTTGAGGTCGAGGTTCATCTTGAAAGCGGCTTCATGGGGCGGGCGGCGGTTCCCTCCGGGGCATCTACCGGGGAACACGAAGCCGTGGAGCTGCGGGACGGAGACAAGGGGCGCTATCTCGGCAAGGGCGTGCTGAAAGCGGTGGAGAACGTAAACAACGCGATCGCCGCGGAGATCGTGGGTCTGGACGCCCTCAATCAGGTCGACGTGGACCGCACCATGATCGCCAAGGACGGCACGGAGAACAAGGGCAAGCTCGGGGCCAATGCCATTCTGGGCGTTTCCCTGGCCACGGCCCGGGCCGCCGCGGAGTACCTGGATCTGCCCCTGTACAAATACCTGGGCACCTACCACGCCTCCGTGCTGCCGGTCCCCATGGCCAACATCATCAACGGCGGCGCCCACGCGGACAACTCGGTGGATTTCCAGGAGTTCATGGTCATGCCGGTCGGCTCCTCCTCCTTCAGGGAGGCGGTCAGGACCCTGGCAGAGATCTTTCACAACCTCAAGGCGGTGCTCAAGGGCAAAGGGTACTCCACGGCCGTGGGAGACGAGGGAGGCTTCGCCCCCAATCTCAAGTCCAACGAAGAGGCCATCGAGGTCATTCTCCAGGCGCTGGAGAAGGCCGGTTACAAACCGGGGGAGGATGTGCTCATCGCCCTGGATCCGGCGGCCTCCGAGTTCTACGACAAGGGAAAGAAGAAGTACGTTTTCAAGAAATCGGACAAGCGGGAGCTGTCCTCCGAAGAGATGGTGGATTTCTGGGCCAATTGGGTGGACAAATACCCGATTCTGTCCTTGGAGGATGCCATGGCCGAGGATGACTGGAAGGGCTGGAAGCTGCTGACCGACCGGCTGGG
>JAFGQJ010000135.1 GCA_016935715.1 Spirochaetales bacterium | reverse complement strand
TGGAGGTTCCGGTCACCGCTCCCTGCCCCGACTGCACGGGAGGGGGATTCTGGCAGCGCATGTTCTGCTTCACCTGCGGGGGGACGGGCACCGTTCGGAGTGTGAAGCGGATCGTGCTGGAGGTGCCGCCGGGCATCCGCAGCGGGCGGGAGTTTCTCATCGATACCGGGGCCCATCCTGTCCGCAGGATCCGGCTGCGGGTGCTGGTGGAATAGAACTTCCAGGGGCGCCGTGAGTGGCCGGGCGCCGCCTGCCGCCGGCGTATTATCTTGACCTTTTTAATCAGTATTCCTAACTTTGGTTATGATCGTCGAACCCAAAATCCTGCACAATGTCTGTCTGAACGCCCATCCCCTGGGCTGCAGCGCCCAGGTCCTGCAGCAGATCGACTACGTTCGCAACAAGGAGCCGCTTTCCGGCAGCAGGCGTGCCCTCGTCATCGGGGCCTCCAACGGCTACGGGCTGGCCGCCCGGATCCTGGCAGCCTTCGGCTGCGGGGCGGACACAGTCGGAGTGGCTTACGAGCGCCCCGGCTCCGGGTCCAAAACCGGCAGCGCCGGGTGGTACAATGACCTGGCCTTCCGCCGGGCCGCGGAGCAGGACGGCCTGGGCGCCTGGAGCATCAACGGGGACGCCTTTTCCAGGGAGATCAAGGATCAGGCCGTCCAGGCGATCAGGGACAACCTGGGAAGCGTCGATCTGGTGGTGTACAGCATCGCCTCGCCACGGAGGATGGATCCCGAGACCGGGATTCTCCACTCTTCGGTCATCAAGCCGATCGGCCGGCCGTTCGTGGAGAAGACCGTGAACTTCCAAACCGGGGAAGTCTCGGAGATCCGGGCCGAAGCGGCCGGCTCCGAACAGGAGATCCGGGACACGGTGAAGGTGATGGGCGGGGAGGACTGGGCGATGTGGATCGATGCCCTCGAGGCCGCGGGCCTGCTGGAGGAGCGAGCCACGACCCTGGCTTTTTCCTACGTCGGGCCGGAGTTCACCGCCCCGATCTACCGGGACGGCACGATCGGAGCGGCCAAGAAGCACCTGGAGGAGACCGCGCGGCAGCTGGACCGGCGTCTCTCCCGCCGGGGCGGCCGGGCCCTGATCTCTGTGAACAAGGCCCTGGTCACCCGGGCCAGCGCCGTGATCCCGGCCGTGCCCCTGTACATCGCCCTGCTCTACCGGGTGATGAAGGAGAAGGGCCTGCACGAGGCCTGCATCCAGCAGATCCACCGCCTGTTCCGGGACTACCTGTACAGTGACAATCCCCCGCCCACCGACCAGGAGGGGCGCATCCGCCTGGACGACCGGGAGATGCTCCCCGAGGTGCAGGAGGAGGTGCGCAGGCGCCGGCAGCAGGTGACCACGGAGAACGTGGCGCGCCTCGGCGACATCGACGGGTTCCGGGAGGAGTACCTGCGCTACCACGGCTTCGGCATCGATGGCATCGACTACTCGGCGGACGTGGAGATTTAAGGGACAAGCGGAGGGATCGGTCCCTTTCAGATCCGCTTCCCGATCTGCCTGTTGACTTTGTTCGGATATGCATATATATTCACTAAATATTATTTTATGCATGAACGAGCGAGTCGACGCGTGCAGACCGACAGAGCTGCAGCCAACCCTTCCCTCTACGATCCCAGCCTCGAGCACGACGCCTGCGGCGTGGGATTCATCGCCCGCATCGACGGCCGGAAATCCCACAGGATAATCCGCGACGCCATCCGGGCGCTGTGCAACCTGGAACACCGGGGCGCCATAGGGGGGGACATGAAAACGGGAGACGGAGCGGGTATCCTCTTCCAGATCCCCCACCGCTTCTTCAGCCGGGTGACCGGCTTCGGCCTCCCCTCCCCGGGAAGCTACGGGGTTGGGTTCCTGTTCCTGCCGCCTGAAGAGGAGGAAGCGGAGCGGGCGCGAAAGCTGGTCGAGACGGTCATCCGCCAGCGGGGGGGCGAGCTGCTGGGCTGGCGCCGGGTGCCGGTGCGGCCGGAGTGCCTGGGGGAGCAGGCTCTCCGGGCGATGCCCTCCTTGTGGCAGGTGTTCCTCACCTTCCCCGCCTCGGCCCGAGAAGCCGAAGGGGAGCTGGAGCGCCGCCTGTACGTGCTGCGCAGATGCCTGGAGAACGCGGCCGTGGAGGCCGGCTGGGACCCGAGCCGGTTCTACATCCCCTCCCTGTCCGGACGGACCATCGTCTACAAGGGGATGTTCGTCTCCACCCAGTTCGAAAGCTTCTACCCGGATCTCGAGGAGCGGGACCTGGCCAGTGCCGTGGCGGTGTTCCACCAGCGCTACAGCACCAACACCTTCCCGTCCTGGTACCTGGCTCAGCCGTTTCGCTACCTCGCCCACAACGGGGAGATCAACACCCTCCGGCGCAACGTGAACAACATGCGGGCCCGGGAATCGAGCCTGTCCTGCGAGCTGTTCGGACCCGAACTGGCCAGGCTCAAACCGATCGTGAATCCCGACCTGAGTGATTCGGCGGTCTTCGACAATGTCCTCGAGCTTCTGACCCAGGGTGGGCGTTCGATCGAGCACGGGATGATCATGATGATCCCGGAAGCCTTTGGAACCCGCTACCATATCTCCCAGGACAAGCGGGCCTTCTACGAGTACCACGCCGCCATCATGGAGCCCTGGGACGGTCCGGCGGCGATCAGTTTCTGCGACGGAGCACGGGTCGGCGCGATCCTTGACCGCAACGGGCTGCGGCCCGCCCGCTACGTGATCACGAAGAGCGGAAGGGTCATCCTGGCCTCGGAGGCCGGGGTGCTGCAGGTCCCGCCGGAGGACGTGCTGGAAAAGGGACGCCTTGGCCCCGGCAAGATGATCATCGTGGACACGCAGCAGGGACGGGTGATCAGGGACAACGAGATCAAGTCGACGATCTCCCGCCGCAGGCCATACCGCCACTGGCTCGAACGGAACCGCATCCAGCTTCGGGGGCTCCTGGGTGCTCCTCGTCCAGCCGCCGCCGACAAGGCCCGGGTCGCCCTGATGCAGAAGGCCTTCGGCTACACCCGCGAGGATCTGCAGCGGATCGTCGCCGCCATGGTGGACAACGCCCAGGAACCGATAGGCTCGATGGGCAACGACACGCCGCCGGCAGTCCTGTCCGATCGGCCCCAGCTGCTGTTCAACTACTTCAAGCAGTTGTTCGCCCAGGTGACCAACCCTCCCATCGATCCGTACCGGGAAAACCTGGTGATGTCCCTGATGAGCTTCGTGGGCAAGGAGCGAAACCTCTTGGAGGAAACGCCCGAGCACTGCCACCAGCTCAAGCTCTCCCACCCGATCCTGACCAATGACGACATCGAGATGCTGCGGAGCTCTCCGATCAGGGATTTCCAGGTCTGCACGGTGCCCATCCTCTTCGACGCCGCCGCCGGAGCCGGCGTGCTGGAGCGCACCCTGGATGAGGTCTGCGCCCGGGTGGAGGCGCGGATCGACGAAGGCTACTCCCTGGTGATCCTCAGCGATCGCGGCGTAGGCCCCCGGGCTGCAGCCGTACCGTCGCTACTGGCCATCGGCGGGGTCCACCACCACCTGGTGCGCCGCGGCAAACGCCACCTCAGCGGTCTGGTGATCGAGACCGGCGAGGCCCGGGAGGTGCATCACTTCGCCACCCTGGTAGGCTACGGGGCCAGCGGCGTCAATCCCTATCTGGTCTTCGAGTCTCTTCCCGAGCTGCAGGATCTCGGCTACATCTCCGCCGAGCTGACGATCCAGGAGGCGACGGAGAACTACATCACCGCCGTGAAGAAGGGACTGCTCAAGGTCATGTCGAAGATGGGCATCTCCACCATCCGCAGCTACAGGGGAGCCCAGATATTCGAAGCGGTGGGACTCGGCCGGGAGCTCATCGATCGCTGCTTCAGCGGCACCCCCTCCCTGATCGGGGGGATCGGGATGGCCACGGTGGAGGCGGACAGGCTGGCCATCCACGCACAGGCCTTCGGCCAGCAGCCCGTCGCGGAGCCACCGGCAACCGCTGAATCTAACCCGCCTGCAGCGCCCACTACGCCCAACTCGCCTGCAGCGCCCAACTCGCCCGCTGGGCTCGGCCCGCATGCAAACGGCTCCGCCGCCTACAGCCTGCCCTCCGGCGGTCTGTACAGTCAGCGCCGGGACTCTGAGAAGCACCTGTTCTCCCCCCAGGCCATCGCCCTGCTGCAGAAGGCGACCCGGGAGGGAGACTACCCTATCTTCAAACAGTACAGCACCGTGGTGAATGACGCGGCCCGGAATCTCTGCACGCTGCGCGGCCTGTTTCGCTTCAAGGCGGCCGAGCCTGTTCCCATCGAGGAGGTGGAAGCGGTTGAGTCGATCGTGAAGCGCTTCGTCTCCTCGGCCATGTCCTTCGGTTCGATCAGCAGGGAGGCCCACGAGACTTTGGCCCGGGCCATGAACCGCCTGGGGAGCAAAAGCAACTGCGGGGAGGGGGGTGAGGACGAGCACCGCTTCAGGGGCGAGGTGGAGGGGGAGAGCATCAACAGCCGCATCAAGCAGGTGGCCTCGGCCCGCTTCGGCGTCACCTCGAGCTATCTGATCAGCGCCGATGAGCTTCAGATCAAGATGGCCCAGGGGGCCAAGCCGGGAGAGGGGGGACAGCTGCCGGGGCACAAGGTCGACGAGACGATCGCCCGGGTGCGCCACTCCACCCCCGGGGTCATGCTGATCTCGCCCCCGCCCCACCACGACATCTACTCGATCGAGGACCTGGCCCAGCTGATCTACGACCTGAAGCATGCCAATCCGCACGCCCGGGTTTCGGTCAAGCTGGTCTCCGAGGTCGGCGTGGGCACCGTGGCGGCCGGGGTGGCCAAGGGACGGGCGGACACGGTTCTGATCTCAGGGGGCGACGGCGGCACCGGCGCCTCCCCCATCTCCTCCATCATGCACACCGGGACTCCCTGGGAGATCGGGCTGGCGGAGACGCAGGCGGTGCTGGTACGCAGCAGCCTGCGCGGCCAGATCCGGGTGCAGGCCGACGGGCAGATCAAGACCGGCCGGGACGTGGTGATCGCCGCCCTTCTGGGCGCCGAGGAGTTCGGCTTCGCCACCACCCTCCTGGTCACCATGGGCTGCGTGATGATGCGCAAATGCCACCTCAACACCTGTCCCGTGGGGGTGGCAACCCAGGATCCGCAGCTGCGCAGGCTCTTCCGGGGAAGACCCGAGCACGTGGTCAACTTCTTCCGCTTCCTGGCCGAAGAGGTGCGGGAGCTCATGGCCGGGCTGGGATTCCGGAGCTTCGAGGAGATGATCGGCCGGGTCGACCGCCTGGATGCGTCGCCGGCCGCGGAGCGCTACCGTGGGCGGGGGCTGGATTTCTCACGGCTGCTGAAGCCGCCCGAGGTGCCGGAGGGGGGCAGCCTGCGCTGCCTGCGTCCTCCCCCCGGCTTCGAGCCTTCGTTGGATGAGACCCTGCTCCGCAGGGCTCGAACGGCCCTGAAGCACGGTGAAGCGGTCGAGCTCCAGCTCGGCATCCGCAACAGCCATCGCGCCGTCGGGGCCACCCTGAGCGCGGAGGTCTCCGGCCGCCACGGGCCTGCAGGATTGAAGGCTGACACGATCCGGGTGAAGTTCGCCGGCTCGGCGGGACAGAGCTTCGGGGCGTTCCTGGCTCCTGGCATCACCTTCGAGCTGGAGGGAGAGGCCAACGACTACCTAGGCAAGGGCCTGTCCGGAGGACGGATCATCGTCTATCCGCCGAAGTCCTCCACATTCATCCCCGAGCGCAACATCATCAGCGGCAACGTCAACCTCTTCGGTGCCACCTCCGGGGAGGTGTTCATCAACGGCATGGCCGGGGAGCGTTTCGCCGTTCGCAACAGCGGGGCGATCGCCGTGGTCGAAGGGGTCGGGGACCATGGCTGCGAATACATGACCGGAGGCAGGGTGATCGTGATCGGGGATACGGGGATCAACTTCGCCGCCGGCATGAGCGGCGGCATCGCCTACGTGCTGGATCGCAGTCAGCTGTTCGACACCCGCTGCAACCTGGAGATGGTTGACGTGGAACCCCTGATGCAGGAGGAGGATCGTAAGTTCCTGCACCGGTACCTGAAGCGGCACGTCCAGACGACCGGCAGCCGCAACGCCCTCCAGATCCTCGAGACGTGGGAGGAAATGCTCCCCCTGTTCGTGAAGGTGATCCCGGTCGACTACCGTGCCGCGCTGAAGCGGATCAGGGAGAGAGAAACCCGGGAATCCGAAACCGTGAATGTCACGGAGGAGGTGTACGCCTGATGGGCAAACCTGCGGGATTTCTCGAGTACCCCCGCCTGAACAGCCGCTGCCGGCCGGTGGAGCAGCGCATCCAAGACTACCGGGAGGTCGGCCTGCCGGCGGAGGAGCGGCAGCTGAGGCAGGAGGGATCCCGCTGCATGGACTGCGGAACTCCCTTCTGCCACTGCTTCGGCTGTCCCCTGATCAACCTGATCCCCGAGTGGAACGACGCAGTGTACCACGACCGCTGGTACGAAGCCTGGTTTCGCCTGGAGTTGACCAACAACTTCCCCGAGATAACGGGCAGGGTCTGTCCCGCTCCCTGCGAAGCCTCCTGCACCCTGGCGATCAATGCCGAGCCGGTGGCCGTCAGGGAGATCGAACGCGGGATCATCGAAAAGGCCTTCCGGGAGGGCTGGGTCAGGCCGCGGAAGCCCGCGCACGAGACCGGCAGGCGCGTGGCGGTGATCGGGTCCGGGCCGGCCGGGCTGGCGGCGGCCCAGATCCTGCGCAGGCGGGGACATCGGGTAAGCCTGTTCGAAAAGGCTGACCGGATCGGCGGGATCCTGCGCTACGGGATCCCGGATTTCAAGCTGGAGAAGTGGATCCTGGACCGCCGCCTGGAGCAGATGGCGGCCGAAGGCGTGGAGTTCGAGACCGACGTGCTGATCGGAGAGGATCTTTCGCTGCGGTACCTGCGCCGCAAGTACGACGCCGTGCTGCTGGCCCTGGGAGCCGGCAAACCGAGGGATCTGCCGGTATCAGGCCGCGGCTACGAGGGCATCCATTTCGCCATGGAGTTCCTCACCCAGTCGAACAGGGCAGTCGCGGGGGACCCGGCACCCGACGAAGTGATCTCCGCAGCGGGCAAGCGCGTGCTGGTCATCGGCGGCGGCGACACGGGAGCCGACTGCGTCGGAACCGCCATCCGCCAAAAGGCCCGCTCCGTAACCCAGGTGGAGATCCTGCCCAGACCGCCGGAGTGGAGCGAGCCCTGGAACCCACAGTGGCCCTTTTGGCCGCACAGATTGCGGTCCAGCAGCTCCCATGAAGAAGGGTGCGAGCGTCTGTGGTCGATCAACACGGTGCAGTTCAGCGGGGGCTACGATCCCCGCGTGCAGAAGGCCCATCTCAACCGGGTGGAGTGGAAGCCGCCAGAGACCGATCGTAGCGGCGCCGCCGCTGCCATACCCGCGGGTGCCGCGTCCGTCGGAGCCCCCCCTCGCCTTCAACCCGTGGAGATACCGGAAAGCGAGTTCGAGCTGGATGTGGACCTCGTGCTCCTGGCTCTTGGCTTCCTCCACGTGGAGCACGGCCCCCTGATCGAGCAGCTGGGCATCGAGCTCGACGAGCGGGGCAGCATCAAAGTCGATGATCGCTACCAGACCTCAATTCGGGGCATCTTCGCCGCAGGGGACTGTCACAGCGGCGCCTCCCTGGTGGTCCGGGCCATCGACCACGGCCGGCGGGCCGCCGCGGCGATGGATGCGTACCTGCGGATGAAATAGTCAGAATCACGGCATGTGGCTCGAGGGATCCTCGAATTGACCGTTCAAACAGCAGGAAGATTGTATTCGAGATTGACCTGTAGTAGGATTGATTACCGTGGAGATGATCCATCCTCTGAAGGCCTTCTCACTGTTCGTGACGGAAGAGTGCAATCTTGACTGCACCTATTGTTTTTTTACGAGAAAAGACAAAAGGGAAATCACCCTCACCACAGCCCGAAGGGCTGTGGATTTTTTTCTGGCACAATCCAAAAATGAAAACTCCCTACAGTTGAGCTTCTGGGGAGGCGAACCCCTGCTGTCACTTGGACTGCTGAGGAAAATAGTGGACTACGCCACATGGGCCGGTGAAAGCGCCGGCAAAAAGATCCGCTATTCAATGCCTACAAACTG
>JAFGQJ010000134.1 GCA_016935715.1 Spirochaetales bacterium | reverse complement strand
AGCGGCGCAGCGGCTGCTGCGAAGGTCAGGTGGCGGCTCGGGGCCGGGATCGCCGCCGCAGCGGTGCTGGCCGCAGCCCTGGTGTTCGCCCTGGTACTCCGGCTGCCGGGCCGACAGAGCCCACAGACGATCCTGGTGCGTTTCGAGCTCGAGGCTCCCGGCGCCGGGGCGGTATCGGTGGTCGGCAGCTGGAACAGCTGGGATCCGGATGCCCAGAGGCTCAAAGACCCGGACAGCGACGGGGTGTGGGAGATCGAGATACGGTTGAAACGGGGACAGGAGCATCAGTACCAGTTCCTGATCGACGGGGAGATCTGGATACCGGATCCGGAAACGCCGCTTCGGGTGGATGACGGTTTCGGCGGGGTCAATTCCGTCCTGCAGATATGAGCGGTCGACGAGAAGGAGAATACCCATGAGAACGCTTGGAATCGGATTGGTTGCAGCGCTGCTGCTGGTCGCCATGCCCCTCTGGACTCAAGCTACCAGTGACGAGCCCGAGTTTCTCGGGGAATTGAGGGGGATGCTGGAGAAGGAAGATTGGAGCCCGGAGGAGATACGGGAAATCGTAGAGCAGGATGCGGACTGGAGCCGGGCCGCACCGGGGGATGCGGGGATCGTCGCCCTGTGCCTGCAGTACGCCAGGAGTCGGGGAGGGATCGGCCCAGAGGATTCTGCGGAGCGGACCGAGCCGCAGGCTCGCATACGGGTCCGTATAGCGGAGGCTGTGATGGAGATGTCGGGGGAGATGCGGCGGCTCGGTTTCGATGAGCCGCGGATCCTCCGCGCGGCCCTCAGCGGCACCCGGGAAGCTCTCGACGAGCTTTCCGGGCTGAAGCAGCGGGAAGGATCGCAGGCGGATATGGACGGCGGGGCGGGGGAGTTGATCCGAAGCCGCTTCCGCCAGGAGCTGCACAGCGCCATGAATCTGCAGGCCCGGCACAGGGTAGAGACCAGGGTCCGGGAGGAGAAACAGAGCAGACCCGCAGATCTGCTGGTGCCCCCCGGGCCCCAGGGCCCCGGCGGCCCGCGGCGCTAGGACGCTCGAATTGCAGGGACGATCGAACCGGGGGTGGGGAAAGACGAGGATCCGGTGCTGAAGCGATCTCGGGAGTGATTCATCGGTGAACGTACTCGCAGCTGCGGGGATCACCCGCTTTCGCGGACCTCTGCTCGCCGGCCTTTTCTGCATCTTTTTCCTTTCCGCCGGATCCACGGGCTTCGCCCAGAGCGTTGAAGCCGCGCTCGGGAGAAGCTCATACTCCCAGTCCCACAAGTCCGCGATCACAGTCTTCTTCACCGAAATCGAAGAACGGGAAATCCCCGTCGACCTGCTCCTGCCCAAGCTGGAGGAAGGCATCGCCAAGAGGGTACCGGCACCCCGCGTGCTCGACGTCCTGAAGCTGGAGGCCGAGAACCTGGCAGAGGCGCGAGAGCTGATCCTTCGCGTCCAGGGCGGGCGGCCCCTGCTCTCCGACCGGGCTTCTTGGGCACGCACGGCCAACCTGCTGGCCGGGGATTTTCCCATGGGGGAGATCGAAGCCCTGGTTAAACTGTGCGTCTCCAGGGCAGAGACCTTCCGCCCGGCCACCTACCTATACGCGGCTCTCACGGACTGGGGACTGACCGGGGATTCGGCCCTGGAGCTCGTTGCCGCCCTGCTCGACTCGTCCATCCCCCCGGACACGTACATGGGAGTGATGGACCTGCTGGCAGCCGGCAGGAGGAGGCGGATCGCTCCGGAGGAGCTCCTTCAGCGGATACTGGAGCACCTGGACCATGCGGCCACGGTCCAGGAATTGGAGAAATGGATCTATTGATGAAAATGTCTTCGAAACGTGCGAGATACTTCGCCGGGATTCTGACGCTGGCTGTCCTGCTGGCGGCAGCGCTGCCCGTCCACGGATATGCCCCCACCCTGCTGCTCGGAATCTACGGCCAGGAAATCTTCACCGAGGATCTGGGAGCGCGGACGGCGGTGAGGGCAAAAGGGCTGATGTCCTGGAGAACCCTGCCGGCTGAGAATGCGTCGCTGGCCCTGTACGCCTGCAGCCTCATCGACGCCATCCCGGCGGACGGCGGCTGGCTCTACGATTCTCACTCCCTGTCCCTGGATCTCCTGCTGAGAGGCGCGGCCGGCCGTTTCGCACTGGAAGGGGGACTCGCCGGCTCTGTCGAGGGAACGTGGGAGGGACAGGATCCCTACGTTCGTCCCGACTGGCACTTCGGCTACGAGCACGGCGGCGAGAGTGCAGTGACCTCCCTGGCCTACTCGGGGTACTATCTCCACCAGCCCGGAGCAAGCGAGGATGCCCTTTTCCAGGCCCTGTCTGTCGGTCTGTCCAGGTATCCCTCGATACGCCTGCGCTACGCCCTCGAGCTGCTCGGAGGCTGGGAACGCTGGACAGAACAGCACCGGGACGATTTTCTGGGATCGCTGGAAGCCTCCGCGGGGGGCCTGATCGGGTACTTCCACGACTGGTCAATCGCCGCACGGGGCGGCGTACGCCTGTCCGATGACGAGAGCGAAAGCAACCTGTTCCTCTCCCTGGACGGGGACTGGGCGTGGAGCCCTCACCGCCGGGTGTCCATCGAGACGGGGGTCTTCCTCCGGGAGGAGGTATACTTCCAGGCCGGAGGGCTCGCCGACGGCCCCAGGGCTTTTTCGGCCGGGATCGAGCTCCGGGGAGACTGGACCCCGAACGACCGGCTGTACCTGGTTGCGGAGCTGTCCGCCGCCCGCCGCTTCGCCGGCGACCCGGCCGATAGCTGGTGGAATGCGCTGGGCCGGGTCGGCTTGGAGCTCAGCTTCTGAAGGTTTCACGTCCGGATGAGCTCGATCTCCCTCCACTTGCCGCTGCGGAAGCGCAGAAACATCACCAGACCGAGCCCAACGACGAAGACGATGAACACGATCCATACCGTGACCGGATCCGCCTGGAGGCGGCGAATCAAAAATATGGCGACTGCGGAGAATATCCAGTGCAAACCGATCGATGTCCGCATGACCCAGCGGGTATCCCCGGCGCCGCGCAGCGCCCCAGTGAAGACCAGCTGGGCCGAATCCGCCAGGGTGTAAACCGCGGCCAGCCTGAGCATGACGACGGCCAGGGAGGCGATCTGGCCGGAGCTCGCGCCGAACCCCGATGCGAACGTGCCCACCAGGAAACGGGTTGCGAACAGGAACAGCAGCACCATGGTCCCCGAATAGATCCAGGCGACCCGCAGGGCGACGTAGGTCGAACGTTTCGCTTCCTCCCGGTCCCCGGCACCGATGTTCTGTCCCACCAGGGCCGTGGTGGCGTGGCTCATTCCGAGCATCGGGATGAAGGCCACGATGTCCCAGTTGAAGGTGATCGTAACCGCGGCGGCCACGACCGTTCCGTAGGAGTGCATGAACTGCACGAAGAGGTTGAAGGCGGTCACGCTCAGGAACATCTCGAAGCCTGCGGGGACCCCGAAGCGCAGCAGTTTCCCCATGATCGGGGGCTTGAACTTCAGGGAAGTGTTCGTGCGGAACTGATCGCGGTTCGCCCCGCGGAGGTAGAACAGCAGAAGGATGATGAAGATCGTGGCGTTGCCGGCAATCGTGCCGATGGCCGCCCCCAGCAGGCCCAGCTCGGGGAAGCCGAGCCTGCCGAATATCAGCACGTAGTTCGCCGGGACGTTGACGAGCATGCCCGCCAGGTTCGCCAGCATCACGACCGTGGTCCTGCCGATGCCGAGAAAGAACCCGGCCAGGGCATTGCGGAGTATCAGAAAAACCGAGCCGAAGACCAGTGTTTGAAAGTACAGGTACTCCATCTGGATCTGCCGGGGACCGTGCCCGGCCAATGCGAAGAAATGCCGTACCAGCGGAGAGAGCCCCAGGAGCAGGGGATAGCAGGCCAGGGAAAGCAGGATCGCCTGGAAGGTGGACTGCCCGCATTGCCGATAGCGCCTGGCACCGTAGTACTGAGCGACGAGCGCCGTGACGTAGCCCACGGTTCCCACGAAGAAGGAGCTCACCATGAACATGGTCAGGCCGCCGGCCATGGAGGCCGCCAGGTGCAGCTCCCCCACCCGGGAGAGAAACAGGCGGTCGACGAACATCATGAGCGAATCCGAGGCCTGGGATATCACCATGGGCAGGGCGATGGAGAGAAGTCTGCGCAGCGTGTTTCTGTTCGATCTTAACATATGGAGCAGCTAACTATACCGATTTTCGCAGGTGCTGGCGAGGGGTCGGGGACAGTTGCTACAGCCGCCCGGAGCGAAGGATGCCGATCAGGAACCAGATGCCAAGAAAGCCGGCGGCGCCGAAGCCGGCCAGACCCAGGATCGGCATGCCGAGCAGCGTGGGACCGCCGGGCAGCCTCATGAAGAAGGAGGAGGCCACCAGCAGACCCGCGATGACCACGGAGAAGGACAGGCGGTTCACCGACCTGTCGATCTCCCGGATGCTGGAATCCAGATCTTCGAGATCCAGGCTGAGCTTGAGCTTTCCCGTTCTGGCTTTCTTCAGCAGCTCGTGGGTGTCGTAGGGCAGCGAGCGCAGCAGCCTGGCCGTGTCCTCCAGCAGGTCGTAGATCTTTTCCGGGTTCACCCAATCCCTGACGCGGCTGAGGCGGACCCTCTCGATGAACGGTTGCGCCACCCCGATGATGTCGAACTCGGGGTCCAGCCGCCTGCCCAGACTCTCCACGGTGACCACCACCTTGAGCGTCAGGGCCAGGTCCACCGGCATGGCGATCTGGTAGCGCCGGATGACCGCATTCAGGTCCCGCAGCATCCCGGCCACCGAGAGATGGGCCACGGGGATGTGATGGTAGTAGTTGATCAGTCGGGACAGATCGTAGCTCAGCTCGCTGCGCCGGGACGTCTCGTCCAGCAGCTCCAGACTGAAGAATACCCGCATCAGTTTGTCCGGATCCTTCTGCACGAAGGCCATCAGCATGTTGACCAGCGCCTGTTTCATCTCCTCGTCCAGGGTGCCGACCATCCCGAAATCCAGGGGAACCAGCACGCCGTCCCGGCGGACGATGAAGTTCGCCGGGTGGGGATCCGCGTTGTACACGCCGTGTTCGAAAACCTGTCTCAGAACGTACCTGGCGCCGATATCGGCGACATTCCTGGTATCGATCGCGGCAAGCTCCGCCTCGTCGGACAGCCGGACTCCCTCGATGTACTCCATGACCAGAATGTGCTCCGAGCTCAGAGACCAGTGCACCTGCGGAACGTGGATATCCGGATCCTTGTCGAAATTCTTACGGACCAGATCCATGGTCCGGCCTTCGTAGTAGAAATCCAGCTCGAGGGTCAGCACCTTCGAGAAATGATCCACCAGCCGGCGGGGTCTGTAGACGCGGGCCCGGGGCAAATAGCGCTCGATCAGGTTGGCCAGATCCGTCAGGATGGCGAGATCGGAGCGGATCAGCTCTTTGATCCCCGGTCTCTGTATTTTCAGCACCACTTCCTCGCCCTCGCGGGTGATCGCCCGGTGGACCTGGGCGATGGACGCGGAGGCCAGGGGCTCGGCTTCGATGCTGCGCACGGCCTTGCGCCACTGCGGGCCCCACTGCTCCCTCAGGATCGGTTCGAGCTTCGAAAAGGCGACGGGCGCCGCCCCGTACTGGAGCTTCCTCAGCTCGGAGGTAACCTCGTCCGGCAGCAGGTCGGAGCGCAGGCTGAGCAGCTGGCCGAGCTTGATGAAGGTCGGTCCCAGCTCCTCCAGCAGCAGACGCAGCCGGGCGCCGAAAGGCAGGCGCCGGACCCGCCGTCCTCTGGCGATTTCGGCCACGCGGGAGCTCAACAGGCGGCGCCTTCTGAATCCGAGAGCCTCGGTCAATTCGCTGAACCCGTAGAACACGAGTCTCGTGAGGATCTGACGGGTCCGGGCGAGCTTGTGGACCCGCCGCTTCGGGCTGAAAATCATCCTGGCTCAGATTGTACTACAGGCTTCGCCCCGGCGGCAACTCGCCGGGACCGCCGCCTGGCAGGCTTCGGCTGGAAGCGGTAGCAGATTCAGGAACCGCCGTGGTATCATTCGCCCATCAATGTCGAGGCCGGGGAGGGTCGACGCCTATGGAGCGCAAGGACAGTCTGCTCGGGACCCAAAGCATCGCGAGGCTCCTGGTCCGGTTGTCCGTTCCCGCCACGGTGGCCATGCTGGTGATGGCGCTGTACAACCTGGTGGACACGATCTTCGTCGGCCGGGGCGTGGGAACCGAGGCCATCGGCGGCCTGACCATCGCCTTCCCCTTCCAGGTCATCATCATGGCCTTCGCCGGCATGATCGGTTTCGGCACCGCCTCGGTGGTTTCCAGGAATCTGGGCTCCGGCGACCGGGATCGGGCCTGCGCCGCGGCGGGCAACGCTTTTACCGTGTCCATAGGCTTCGGCCTGCTGGCAACTGTCCTGGGCTATGCCCTGCTGGATCCGATCCTCCGCCTGTTCGGCGCCACCCCGCTTCTGTTGAGCTACGCCCGGGACTATCTGTCGGTAATCCTTGCCGGCAGCGCGTTCATCACCTTCTCCCTGGCCACCAACAACATCGTGCGCGCCGAGGGAAGGGCCGCGGTGGCCATGATCACCATGGTTCTGGGGGCTGTGGCCAACATGATCCTGGATCCGATATTCATCTTCGCCCTGAACATGGGCATCCGGGGGGCGGCCCTGGCCACGGTGATCGCCCAGTCTCTGTCCTTCGTCTTCCTGCTGTTCTTTTTTCTCAGCGGCAGAAGCTCCCTGAAGATCCGGCTGATCCACCTGAAGCCGGCCGGCGGCGTGCTCAAAGAGATTTTCGCCCTGGGAGTACCCGCCTTCATCCGGCAGAGCGGGATGAGCCTGGTTTTGATCCTGGTAAACAACCTTCTGGGCCGCTACGGGGGAAACGTCTACATTGCGGTGTTCGGACTGATCTTCCGGATCCTGCACTTCGTGCTGATGCCCCTCGTGGGGCTGGTGCAGGGGTTTCAGCCGATCACCGGGTACAACTACGGGGCGGGCAAGATCGACAGGGTCAGATACGGGGTGCGCCTCTCACTCCTGGTCTCCACGGCCCTGGCCCTCCTCGGATTCCTGCTCCTGTCCCTGCTTCCGGGGCCGATATTCCGGATATTCTCCACAGATCCGACTCTCATCCGGGCGGGCATGCCGGTGTTGAGGGTGGTTGTCCTGATCTTGCCCTTCATCGGGATCCAGATGATCGGCTCCTCCTACTTCCAGGCCGTGGGCAAGGCCAGGCCGGCTTTATTCCTGGGCCTGTCCCGGCAGTTCATCTTCCTGCTGCCCATGATGATCATCCTGCCCCTCGCCTTCGGCCTGTGGGGGGTGTTCGCCGCTTTCCCGGCCGCGGATTTTCTCTCCACCCTGGTAACGGGGCTGTGGCTGTGGAAGGATGTGCGCGCCCTTCGGGTCCCGGCGCCTACAGCACCGGCGCCCGGGTCTGTTTGATCACCCGGATTCCCCACTCCCGGATGCCGCGGTAGAAGGTATCGATTTCCCCGCGATCGAACACCTCCGGAGGAAAGACTCCGGTATGCTTCACCTGGCCCCGCAGCAGCATCAGGGCGAAGATCGAGGCCGGAACCGAGGTCAGCCAGGACACGTCATTGGCCCCCTTGATCCAGTCACAGGCCTCCCTGCCCTCCGGGCTTTCGCTCCACAGCTTCATCTGGAGCTTCT
>JAFGQJ010000133.1 GCA_016935715.1 Spirochaetales bacterium | reverse complement strand
CTCCTCCTGCTCGGCGGAGCCGAGGTAGATCAGCGAGTAGGAGTAGCCGCTGAGGTCTTCGCTGCTCCCGGGCTGTTGCCAGCGGATGATGAAGGTGTTGGAGCTCAGGTACCCCTCCTCATCGGTATCCGGCGGCTGGATGACGGGTTTTTCCGGCGGCCGGGTATCCCGGGTGAAAGCGACGGAAACCGGTTCGGACCAGTTGCCCGCGTAGTCCTGTACCGATATCCGGAAGTACCACGGCCCGTCCTCCTCCGCGGTCAGCTGCACGGAGGTGGTATCCGCCAGGGCGCTCAGTTTCCGCTCCAGAGGCGCTTCCCTGTCCTGCGTCCACAGGTAACCGACCCCTGCGATCCCCGACGGATCCGTGGGAACGCTCCACCCGACCCGTATCTCGCTCTGGCGGGAGGGTTTGCCGGGTACGAAGTTCAGCGGGCGTACCGTTGGGGCCGTCACGGTCTGGTCCGGCTGGAGAAACATGAGCCTGGATGTATCCCCCGCCCTGTTCTCCCAGAACACGAACAGCTGCTCGTTCAGCTCTACTGGATAGGGAAACAGGGAGGATCCGTCGATGTCACTCAGGTCCCTCTCCTGCCAGAGGGCTCCCGGCTTGTAGGCGAAAAAGATGTGGTTCTCCCCCCGGCGGCTGTCGAACCAGAACAGCAGGATCCTGCCTCGGTTTTGAATGATGCGGGGGAAATGGGCGGCGCCCTCGCCTTCGGTGACCGTCTCCGCATCCGCCACCGTGCCATCCGGCCGGATCGTGGCAAAGCAGATCTGCGGAATGCCGACGCCCCGCTGGCGTTCCCAGGCCAGAACCAGGCTGCCCTCCGCGCTTTTCAGATTGGGGCGCTGATTCGAGTAGCTCTCGGCAGCGAACTCCTCCCCGGCGATGTTCTCGGCAAGCGCCAGACGGGAGGGAGAGCTCCACGTGTAGCCCCCGTCGTCACTGGAGACCAGGTACAGCTGGTAGTTGCGCTCCTCTTCCGCGCCGCTGGGCCACGCCTGGAAGACCGCGAATTCCCGGCCGCCGAGGGACGTGTGAGACGGCAGCACATTGAATGGCAGCTGGCCGTCTTCCGCCAGAGGCCGGAAATCACTCCAGACCCTTCCGTTCCTGCTGACGCTGTAGGAGATGAACAGGAAGTCGCCCCTCTCCTGGGCGACGAAGAGGAGTAGGTTCCCCCCGTCGGTGAGGAAAATATTGGGTGCCAGGCTGGCGGCCCCCGCGTCTATGGTGGACAGCAGGGTGAAACTCTGCCCCTGATCCGTGGAGCGGTACAGCTCGGTGCGGTTTTCACCGGCGGCTACGGCAAGGTAGATAATCCCGTCGCTGTCCATCGCCATCGAGTACAGCTGTACCTCCTGCTCCTCGAAGCTGATGGGACCGAGAAAACGATCGTTGCGCTGCCAGCTGCGGATGTCCCGGGATGTCTGGATGGAGAGGTAGACCTGTCCTCCCCCCTGGGGATCAGCCTCGATTACCTGCCAGATCACCGCCACCAGCCCGCCTCCGGAGCCGGCCATCGGGAAACGAGCCGCCGCTGGTATCAGTGCGCGGGGGTTTTCCCAATAGTAGGTCTGCGCGACCAGGGGAGAGCTGAGGAAAACGAAGAGGAGCAGGAGGAGAACCAGGGTCGTCGGTTCGCTGTTGCGGGACAGCCTCACCCCTCGATCCTCCCTGCTCTGGCCCGAGCCAGCTTCAACAGATCCAGGATCTGCGGGTTTCTGCGATTGGCCGGTTTTTCCAGCAGATATTCGAGGATATCCACCGCCTGCTCATAATTGCGGTCACGAATAAGCTGCTGTGCTTCCACCAGCAGCCGCCGAGTCTCGTCATCCGGAACGATTTCGATACCCTCTCCCATGGCAATCAGTATTCTGTCTTTCAACTCCCCGGCCTCCCGGTTGTCCGGGTTCAACTGAATCGCTCTGTTCAGAAGCTCCACGGCATCCGGATACGCTTCTCTCTGTCTTCCCTCCCAAATGGGCCTGGCCCGGTCCACCAATGCCTGCGACTGAACCAGGTCTACCGGATCCGTGGGAGGCAGTCGCAGCTTGAGCCTGATTTCCAGATCGGTGATGGCCCTCTGCAGACCGGGGTAGTTGGGCAGCAGCTGCTCGATGTCCTTCAAATTGGCATACGCCTCCTGGGGCCTGTTCTCTCCGAGAGCCAGGGCATTGTTGTACAGCTCCGTTATGCTCTCTGCGAACGCATCCGGATCCCACAGCTGCAGTATGCGCAGGGTTAGAACCCGGGCCTTGGCGTTGTAGGGGAAGGGTATCAGGATCTTGGCGAGGCGATTCTCCGCTCTCTCTCGAACGGGTCTCGCCTCGCCGATCCGATCCTGGCGGACGAGCACCTGCAAAGACTCGAAATCACCGTAGGCCAGGTTGTACAGCTGGCTCATCTCCTTGTACAGCGGATCCGTCACCGCGATCTCCCGTCCCGAGGTGGCTTCCACCGCGCTTCTCACCAGCCCGAGCCACAGCGTCACCTCTTCATTCTCCGTGGAAAATGCGCTTCTCCACTCGCTCTGGGCGCGCTGGAACGTGCCCAGTGCACCGGTGAAATCACCCTGAGCGTACAGGCTTTTACCCTGCTCCACAAGACGGCGGACATTCCTGACGACTTCATCCAGCCGGCCCTGGGAGATCTCCTGTGACAGCCGCCGAACGTTTTCGCTGATCCGGCGCACCTCGGGGTCTTCCTGGAAGGTAAGGGAAGCGTCCAGGGCCTCACTGGCGATCTGCAGATTTTCGAGGGCCTGTTCGTAGAGACTGTTGTTCGCCTGCGCGCTCGCCTGTTGATAGAGAGACGATCCCTGCCGCTTGTAGCTCTCCGCCTGCAGTGCCGCCTGGCGGGCGTCCTCCAGCCGGGGTGGTATCGCCTCCTGGAGCGTCCCGATGCCGTCGACCAGGTTCCTGAGGGAATCCACATGGACCTGGAGCTCCTCGCTTTGTTCCAGGTATTCCTCGTTCCTCAGGGCATCGGCGAGCATGAGCTCCGAGCTCTGCAGAAGATCCTCAAGATTCTCGGACAGGGACTCGTACGTATCCCTGGCCCGGACCGGATACTTCTCCAGCCGCGGCGGCAATTGGATCTCTCTGCCGGTCTCGGGATCATACACCGGTTCGGGG
>JAFGQJ010000132.1 GCA_016935715.1 Spirochaetales bacterium | reverse complement strand
TACCTCGTGGAGATCCTGACCCCGAAGCAGTCGGAGGAGGATTTCGAGTCGTCCCTGGCTGTATTTTCGAAACGCTACAACCGCATCGTGAAGCAGGGTGCCATCGTTTCCATACCCGACAATCCGCTCGGGAATCTGCATTTTACGGCTCTGGAAGTCATTCAGTACGACGAGCTCGCTGTGCAGCCTCACCAGTTGCTCCTTCATATCAATACTTTTCACAGAAAGGTGGATCTGGATGCCATGCTGGAGCAGGCCGAGCAGATGGGGGTCCGCAACATCCTCTGTATCAGCGGGGACGGCGGGCCGCGGCTGCCCAAGCTCGAACCGGAAGACCTGGATATTTCAGCCAAATCCGTGACCTCGGTGGAGCTGCTGCGGTACATCGGGTCCACCCGCCCGGGGAGATTCACCCTCGGAGTGGCCTTCAACCAGTACGAACCCATGGAGCACGAGCTCAAGAAACTGGAAAACAAGCTCGAGGCGGGAGCGAGCTTCATTGTGACCCAGCCTGTCGTCGAGGAAAACGCGGCAATAGATGAGCTGCTGCGCTCCGACGTACCCGTTTACCTGGGCGCCTGGATGTCAGCCAACGTGCGCCTGCTGGAAAGCTGCGTCGGCTATCCGCTGGATAGTCTGTCCGGCGGCTACGATCCCGTGCAGAAGCTGAGGTGGCTCCAGGAGCGCTTCGGGCCGCAGGGCTACTACCTGTCCCTGCTGAACTTCAACAGCTCCTGGGAAACAGTTCTCCGGCAGCCCGGGCTGGTCGGGACCTAGTCTGTTCGGCGCAGAACCAGGATTGCCGGCAGGGACTCGAAGGGAATTCGATCCATACCTTCTTTACGTACGATCCTGGACATGGTATAAGTCCAATTGAACGGGATAAATCCAGTGATGAAGGAGCGCTACCATGCCAGAGTTCGGCTCACCCTTTTCGGGATTGGCTAACGAACGGAAACTTACGGAAGAGGAACTGGTCCGGGCAATCCGCTTCATGATCGCCGCGGAGTACGAGGCGATTCAGCTTTACATGCAGCTTGCCGAATCGACGGACAACAAGCTGGCCATCGAGGTCCTCAAGGACATCGCCGACGAAGAACGAGTGCACGCCGGGGAGTTCCTTCGGCTCCTCCACGAGCTGGCGCCGGAGGAAGCGAAGCTGTATGCAGAAGGCGCGGAGGAAGTCGAAGAGGAAATCGACAGGTCGAAGTAGCGGGCGGAAAAACCAAAGCATGAGCGACACGAGAAAGATCGGGATCATAATATGTGACCGTTACCGCAGGTGCGCGGGCGGAAAGTGCTTCAGGTCCCTGCGCAATCGGGAGGGAGCATTCGCGGGGTACAAAGATACCGAGGTGGAGGTAGTCGGCTACACCACCTGCGACGGTTGTCCCGGGGGCAATGTGGAATATGCCGTCGAAGAAATGAGGAGCAACGGAGCGCAGGTGATCCATCTCGCCACCGGATTGATCGTGGGCTACCCGCCATGCCCCTATATCACCTATTTTCGAGACTTCATAACGGAGAAATACGGCCTGGAGGTCGTCTACGGAACCCACCCGATACCGCAGAAGTACCTGGACATGCACGGGCGGTTGGGGACCTGGGATGACCCGCTCTGGAAACAGATAATCGAGCCAACCATGTCCGACCAGAGCACTCGAGTGTCGTACGACTAGCGAGATCGATCTGCAACCGAGCCATCGCTGCCTCCGCCCTGTCGCAGCACGATGCTGCCCACGGGGACGCCCAGATCCCGGGCGATCACCGGGCATTTTGCCTGGAGAAGGAAAAACACTTTGGAGCCCTGTGTACTGAGGGTTTCGTAGTTCCCCTGCCCCTTTGCGATGACGAGCTGCGCGTCCGCGAACTCCTGCCGAAAGCGCTCGGAGCAGCGCCCCAGGATGGTGCCGGGTGCATCTGAGCCGGTGCTGAGCAACTGAGCCTCACGATCGACTCCGGCCATGCGCGCATCTTCCAGCGTCGCATCGTTCAGGATCGGAGCGCCCTTCACCGCGTATACGACAGGCACGCCCAGGGCTGTTATCAGAACACGGTCGAAAACCGTCTCCCCGGCATTGTCGGCCAGGTAGAGCAGGAGGGGCACGCGGGCAAGGCGCTCCCGCAGGGCATCGAGATCTTCCACCGCAAAGGGCTGGGACAGCACCCGCTCCACGGTCGGCCACAGCTCATAGCTGCCGCGTATGCCTGCATCGATGATGTTACCCGCTATGCTCAACCGTACCGCCGTGTCCAGCGGATCCGCAGATTCCCGGACGGCATTCCTCAGGCGGGGCAGCAGGGCCAGAGCCTCCCGGGTAGCGCTTTCTTTGAAGGCCCGGTAGGGATCGCTGGAGCCCAACTCCTCTCTCACCAGCCGGTGGACGCGGTCGCCTATCTGCGGCGGCGTAGAGGAGAGCTCGATGCCCCTGAGCAGCTCCAGCACGCGCTCCAGTACGATTTTCTGCTTCCGCTCATCGGCCCCCAGCTGCCGCGCCGCTTCCAGTGCCTGGCGCAGGAAGCAGGGATAGCAATCCAAATAGGTACGCATCGCCTCTCTCCCGGACAAAGGATTTGCAATCAGCATGCCATGATTCGTGGAGCGGTGAACCTGTTGCTCTGAAGAGGGAGTGCCGGAATTGGATCTCCTCCAAGAGGAACGCTTCAACCTCTCTCACAGTTTGCCCACCGCCGGGATCAAGATGCGGCGGGAGGCTACCGCCTCGCCCTTCAGCTGCCTGATCAATTCCGGCTCGAAAGGAACCGGAACCGGATCGACGCTGAAAGAGGCGCCCCTCACCCGGGCGGCTCTGAGACGCAGCTGCTTTTCCCGGTCAACCCGCTGCATCAGAAACAGGTGATCCGCCGCCTGTTCCAGGATGATGCCCTTTTTCCGTAGAATGCTCGAGCTGATGGCAAGCAGATAGGTCCAACCTCCCGTATCCCGGATCGTATCGAGGAGCATGAGAAAGAACTGCTCCCCGTAGCTCGGGGACATGAACAGCACGTTCAGAGCTGAAGCGAAGACCAGGATCGGTCCATCCCCTTCCATCGAAGCCGAGGCTATGGACAAAGCTTCCCGCCAAACCTTCGGATTCAACAGGTTGCAGCGAATCGCGTTGCTGCCCGCCACTTTCACATTGTCCTGCCCCGGATCCAGCTCCGCGTCGAAGAGAATGAAAAAGTGGGATGCCGGATGCTCCTGCAGCGAAAGGCCGTGCATCGACTTCAGTCCGCCGGTAAAAAGAGACGGATAGGCGGCGTGGATGGGAATAAAGATCACCCTTCCCCCCTGCTCGAGCCAGGAGCCGGCCACGGCCAGGCCGACGAAGGGTTTCCCCGTTCCGCTGGGGCCGGAGATAATGATGGAAGCGGGAACGGGTAATCCGGAAGGCACGATCGCGTCGAACCAGCCGAGACCGGTTACGAAGTTGGTCGAACGTACACCCTGCTCTGCACCGGGCAGCTCCGGTTTCCGGCCTCCGCCGGTCTCCAGGCTCGATCGCTCTTTTCGTTCCATGCCCATCCCGCTACCAATCCACGAGCTCGTAGGTTACGGATGTGAGGGGGGCTTTCAAATTGCTGAGAACCCTCTCCAGCAATACCCCTTCGCGACGGGGCAGGTCGTACCCGAAGCTCGCCTTGATCGCCAGGCTCACGAACTGAACGGCTCGGTCCAGGGCGATCGGCAGGCTGTCTCCCTGGAGCAGGCTCCCCAGGACCACGCTTGCAAAGGCATCCCCGGTTCCCGGATAGTAGGCGGGGATGTACGTGCAATCCACCTTCCAAAAGCGCTCGTCCTCACGGTTGTAGGCGATCACAGCGGAGGTCCGCTCGCCCGGGTTCACGGGGACGCTGGTTGCAATGACAATGGATGGACCGAGATCGGACAAACGGATCAGCCAATCCTTCAACTCTGCCACTTCGATACGGCTGCTATACTCCCGATCCAGGAGAAAGCAGGCCTCGGTAAAGTTGGGCGTGATCACCATTGCCTTGCGGACGAGCCGACGCATGCCGCGGATCAGCTCGGCACGCATGGGACCGTACGGTTTGCCCTCGTCCCCCATGACCGGATCAACCAGCACCAGCTGTTGCTCCCGTGCGAACTCCGCGATCAGCTCCGACACGATCTCGATCTGCTCCGAGGAGCCGAGAAAACCGCTGTACAGTGCATCGAAGCCGAGCTCCAGTTTGCGCCAATGGTCTATCATGCTGCGCATGTGGGAGCTCAGGTCCAGGAGCCGGTAATCTTCGAATCCGCCGGTATGGGTCGACAGCACCGCCGTCGGCAGGGGGCAGACCTGGATTCCCATGGTCGACAGGATCGGGATGATCACGGTCAGGGAAGCTCGTCCGAAACCGGACAGGTCATGAATGGCCGCAGCTCGCGGCACAGGTGATTTCATGCCGGCACTTTCCTTTCGAGAAACGTATCCGCATCGTCAGACGGATCACCCGAAGCGATGCTCGTGAAAGAGCTCCTGTTCATCGTGTTCGTTCCGTATCGATCTGTACGTTCTCAGGAACGCATCGTTTTCCTCGGGCGTTCCCAGGTTTACCCGTATGAATCTGGGACCGAGCTGGTTGGAAACATCCATTACCAGCACGAACCGCTCCCGCAGCTCATCCGCCGGTGAAGGTATCGTGGACCTGAGGAGAAGAAAGTTGGTACTGCTCGGGACAACGGTTGCTCTCTGCATCTCCAGCTCCCGCGAGAGTCTCTCCCGTTCGTGCACGATGAGCTGAACGTTTTTCCACATGTAGTCCTGATGCCGTAAAGCCTCGATCGCGGCCTCCATGCTCGACTGCGGCAGAAAGGAGAAGGCGGATGAGAAGGCGCTGAGAAATCTCCGACCGGCGATCAGGTAGCCGATCCGGGCTCCGGCCAGACCAAAGGCTTTGTCCATGGTGCGGCCGAGAGCCAGATTGTCGTGGTCGTTGATCTTGTCGGCGAAGGTCAGACCGGAAAACTCGAAATAAGCCTCATCGACGACCAGCAGCGTATCGGGAATATCCAGAATCTCCTCCACGAGGTCCCTGTCAAGGATCAGCTTTCCGGTTGGATTGTTGGGATTGTCGATGATCACCAGGCTCGGCTCGCTCAGCTCCTGCAGCAATGGCTCGGGAGCCAGCGTGAAGGCCGGGCGGTCAAGGCGGAGACTGACCAGCTTGCGGGCGAAGCTTCTGGCCACCTGCACCGTGGGCGGGAAGGTCGGGCTGACCATCACCACTTTTCTGCGGCTCCCGAAGCACAGTACGATCTCCCGAAGCAGCAGGTCCGAGCCGGGACCGATCACGATCCGTTCGCTATCGACCCCGGCGTACTCGCCCAGAAGAAGCGCGAGCCGCTCCAGGGATTGCGGGTCGGCGTAGCGGTTCAGGCTCGACAGGCCCCGCTGAGCGGCTTTGACGACATTCTCAGGAGGGCAGTAAGGCATCTCGTTGAGATCGAGCTTGACGCATTCGCTCACAATCGAACCTCCCCTCGCCGTGCTTCGGTCTGC
>JAFGQJ010000131.1 GCA_016935715.1 Spirochaetales bacterium | reverse complement strand
CGTGCTCCTGCTTCTGGTGTTCATCTTCTTTCTGCCCCTGGTGAGCATGTTCGTCACATCCCTCAAATCCAGGGAGGAGCTGTACAGGATCCCGGCCGTGGTGTTCCCCAAAGAACCCCAATGGAACAACTACGTCGTGGCCTGGACCATGATCCGCTACGAGAAATTTTTCTTCAACTCGGTGATCATCTCGCTGTTCTTCACGATCCCCTGCATCATGGGCAGCTGTTTCGCCGGCTACGGCTTTTCCCGCTTCAATGTCAAGGGCAGAAACGCCATCTTCATGCTCATGCTCTCGTCCATGATGATCCCCTACATGGTCACCATGGTGCCCCTGTACCTTATGATCTCCAAGATCGGGCTCACGGACAAGCGATTCTTATGGATTCTGTTCGGCATCGGCGGTCTTCCCTTCCTCATTTTCCTGTTCCGGCAGTACTTCTCCACCATCCCCTTTTCCTTCGAAGAGTCCGCCCGCATCGATGGAGCCAACCGCTTCCAGGTCTTCTTCCGCATCATGTTCCCGCTGGTGCAGACTGCGGTGGTTGTAGCGCTCATCTTCGCCTTCCAGTGGTCCTGGTCGAACTTCCTTCTGCCCGTCCTGTTCCTGCGCGGAGAAAAAGTGACCCTGGCGGTGAAGCTGGCCTACGGCTACGTGGATCAGAAGCAGAACATACTGCACAACATCGGCATGGCAGGCATCGTCTACTACACACTGCCCATCGTCATCGTCTTCTTTGCCCTGCAGAGGCGATTCATATCCGGGTTGTTGTCCGGCGGGTTGAAGGGTTGACTCCTCTTACGGGAATTGCCGAACCGCGGTAGATCATCTGCACCCCGGACGATTTCGTGAAACTGACCAGGCGACAAGAAGGGCTCCTCAAACAGACCTTCCTGGACTACCGGCAGATCACGGATTTCCTGCGCAATCCCCTGATCATCGATCGGGCCGAGGGTCTGTACTACTGGGACAGCGATGGCAGGCGCTACTTCGACGGCATCGGCGGCATCTTCGTGGCCACCCTGGGCCATCGCCATCCCCGGGTCATGGAGGCGATGCGCAGGCAGATGGAGAAGGTTACTTTCACCCCGCCGCTGCACGGCATCTCCGATGTAACCCTGGATTTCATCGAAAAGCTCTCCGCGGTGACGCCGGAGAATCTGGATTTCATCAAGCCGTTCAGCGGCGGCTCGGAGTCGATCGAATCAGCCCTCAAGTTCACCAGGCAGTACTTCAAGCAGACCGGGCACCCCGGCAAGTACAAGTTCATCAGCCGCTACTTCGGCTATCACGGCGGCACCTTCGGCGGCATGTCTGCCAGCGGAACGGGCAGCCGCAAGACCAAGTTCGAGCCCCAGATGGCGGGTTTTTTAAAGGTCTGGCCGCCGAACTACTACCGGGACCGTTTTTCCTCCTGGGAGGAGTGCAACCGCTTCTGTGCCCGGATGTTCGAAGACGTGATCGTCAACGAGGACCCGGAAACCGTGGCCGGCATCATCGTCGAGCCGATCGGCAACACCGGCGGCATCATCACTCCCACGCAGGAGTACTACCGCATCCTCAGGGAGATCTGCGACCGCCACCAGGTGCTGCTGATCTTCGACGAGGTCATCACCGGCTTCGGCCGAACCGGGGCGATGTTCGCCGCTCAGAGCTACGGGGTCACCCCGGACATCATCTGCAGCGGCAAGGGTCTGTCCAGCGGAGCCGTCCCCTTGGGAACCATGATCGCCCGTCAGGACATGGCCTGCGCTTTCTACGGCAAGCCGGAGGACGACATCCAGTTCGCCCACGGGCATACCTTTGCGGGCAATCCCCTGGCCTGTGCCGCCGGCATCGCCGTGCTCGATGAGATCGTGGAGAAGCGGTTGGATCGGCGGGCGGGGGAGCTCGGCGAGCATCTGGCCGGCCGTCTCGAAAAGCTGAAACGCTACGGGGTGGTCCGGGAGGTGCGGGGAAGAGGGCTGCTGCGGGGCGTGGAGCTGGTGCGGGACACCGAAACCATGGAACCTTTTCCCGAGTTGGGGGCGGCTTTGAAGAAAACCGCCTTGAGCAACGGGCTGATCATGCGCATCGACCCGAGCTGGTTTGCCCTGGCCCCGGCCTTGATCTGCACGGAGGAGGACATAGCCGAGCTCTGCGGCCTGGTGGAAACGAGCCTCCGGGATGCCTTGAAAGCCGTGGGAAGATGAGGAAAGAAAGCGGGAGCCCCTCCGGAGAGCTCGGCGCCCTGGTACAGCCGAAGCGACTCGCCGAAGACCTCTGGAGGCTGGTATGCATTCCCAGCCCCACCGGGCAGGAGCGGGACGTTGCCATGAGCTTCGCTGAAATGCTGGGCGCCGCCGGGGCCGAGGTCGAGGTGGACGAGACGCTGCAGGAGAGCCCAAACGTGATCGGACGGCTTCAGGGAAGCAGTGCCGGGCCGGTGCTGCAGCTGGCCGGCCACCTGGACCACATACCGGTCGACCACGCGGAACCGCAGCGCACGGAGCGGATCATCAGCGGCCGCGGCTCGGCGGATATGAAATGCGGCCTGGCCGGGATCCTGGAGATCGTCCGCGTGTTGAAGGAGTCCGGCTGCCCCTTCCCCGGACAGATACTGGTGACCGCCTACGGGCTGCACGAGGCACCTTTCGGGGATTCCAGAGGGCTCCTGAATCTGATCGAGAGGGGAATACACGGAGAGGCGGCGATCGTGTTCGAGGGAATGCGGGACCGGGCCGTGGTCATGGGAAAAGGCCAGAGCATCTGGAACATCAATGTCGTCAGAGAGGGTGAGGTCTGCCACGAGTTGAGTCGGGAGCCGGAAGCCGACAGACTTTTGGAAACCACGGTCCGGGTCATCGAACGGCTGAGGGAGAAAAAAGAGGAGCTGGCGGCAGCCGGGCACGGATACCCCCTGCTGGGTCCGCAGTCGCTGTTCATCGGCCAGGTGCACTTCGGGGATTTCTACAACCGCGTCCCAAAACAGGCGTTTCTTCAGGGAACCTGGCGCTGGCACCCGGACCGCCGCTTTCAGGACGTGCGGGGGGAGCTGGGGGTTCTGCTGTCCGGGATCGCCCGCCCGGAGAATATCACCATCGAGGATTCCTGGATCTTCGTGGGGGAGGCTTTCTCCATCGATCCGGAGGAGACGATCGTACGGGCTCTGAGGAAAGCCTACCGCAGCGTGTCCGGGATGCCCCTGGAGCTGGCCGGAAGCTCCAGCATCCTGGACGTGAACAGGCTGGTCCCCTTCGCCGGGATTCCGGCCGTGTCCGTCAGCCTGGACGGAGAGAGGGCCCACGCGGATTACGAGTACGTCCGGCTCGACCGGATGGAACGCGGCTGCAGGGTGGCACTGCAGACCGCATTGGACTACCTGAGCGGGGAATGCTGAGGTGAGGGCGATCGTCTGGCAGGGCGCGGCGGATTTCGCGCTCCAGGAGGTCCCGGATCCGCTTCCCGCAGCCGGGCAGGTGCTCGTGCAGGTGGAGGCGAGCGCGGTCTGCGGCTCGGATCTGCATCTTCAGGACTTCGGCGCCCCGCCGCCGATTATCCCCGGACATGAAGCATCGGGAGTGGTGGTGGAGCTGGGAAAGGGCGTTGCCGGCATCGAGCCCGGAGAGCGGGTGGTCATGGACCCGGTGCAGGTGTGCGGACGGTGCTGGAGCTGCAGGAACGGAATCGAGCACCTCTGTCTCAACACCCGCCACCTGGGCAGCGGTTCAGCGGCGGGCACATGGGCGCAGAGAGTGGCCGTCGACGCCCGCAATCTGTACAGGATTCCCGAAGCGGTCGGTTTCCAGGCCGCAGCCCTGAGCGAGCCGGCTGCCGTCTGCTGCGAGAGCTTCCAGCGCGCAGGTCTCAGGGAGGGAGATGCGGTCCTCGTGATCGGGGATGGCCCGTTCGGCTTCCTTCACGCGCAGATTGCCGCGGCACTGGGTGCGGGCAAGATCATCTGCGCGGGGCACCATGAGCGGCGGCTGGAGAGAATCCGGGAGCGAACCGGCGCGCTGATCTGCAACACCCGGCGTGAGGATCTGCAGGAGCGGGTGAGGAGGGAAATCCCGGCGCCGGGGGTGGATGTCGCGGTCGAGGCCAGCGGGAGCGGGGCAGCCCCCATGTCGGGGCTGAAGCTGCTGAGGCCCCGGGGTACGCTGGTCGTGTTCAGCTACATCTGGAAGCCGGAGGCTCTCGACATGGGCCTCATTCACATGAAGGAGCTGAACGTGCTTGGTTCCTGCCGCTCCCACGGGGCGTTTCAGAGGTGCCTGGAGCTCATGGCTTCCGGAAAGATCAACACCGCCTGCCTCGTGGATCTCGTCGTGCCCCTGGAGGACTTCCGCAAAGCCCTGGCGAGACTCCTGGAGGACAAGCCCAGTACCTTCAAAGTGGCGCTTGCCCCATCATCCTGATTCGGCAGCGGATCAGGTCCGGGAGCGACTTCCGGCGTCGCCGCCTGCAGCCCGCCGCTCACGCCGAGGTATCCGATCGGGCTGCCGTGGTGTCAGCCGATGTGCTCGAACCGGATCCCGACCAGCCTCGCGAGGATCGCGCATTCTTCGGACAGATCCCCGTAGCCCAGGGCCAGGTGGTGGGAGCCGCCGGCCCGGGAATACTGTTCCAGAAACTCCGCCAGGTCTCCCGGGATGCGCAGCCTGGAGTAGGGGCTGGTAAGGCCAGGCTGCTCCGCCGTGCGGACGACCCGGCCCTCGAAGACGACCAGCTGAAAACCCCCTGCACCGCTCTGCCCACCGCTGATTTCCCCACCGCCGTCTACCCCGGCAGGAGCCTCGCTGAGACTGGCCAGGGTCACCATCCCCGGCTTGAGCTGGAACACCGCGACGGCCGGACGGATGCACTTGCCGATCGAGAAGGATTTGGCCTTGAGCAGGAGCGGCCGTTTTGGATCGGCCAGCTCCGGGTTGCACTCACCCATGTGGCTGAGCAGGATCTCCCCCCTGCCGTAGTCGGGGCAGAAGGTCTCTGTGAAGGTGGCCTGTCCGCAGATGCGCTGGAGGGCCGCGGTCAGGGCGGCGGTGAGCACATCCCCTTCCCCGGCGTAGCCGATCCCTCTTCCCATCAGCCGGTCGGCCCCCAGGAAGGGCAGGGTTGCCGCACCCCCGGCCAGCACGGCCTCGAAGTTCATGGCAATCCCGTCCAGACCATGCTCATCCACGATCTGCTCGAGGGCGAGGGACCAGGTCGCCGCGGCCCGGAGCTCCTCCTGCTGGAGGTCCGGATCTACGCGAAAAGATGATCGAGCCCAGTCGATGAAACGCTGCACGGCCCCGGGCCGTATCCCCGCCGCCTTCTCCCGGAGAAGCTCCGGCTGCAGCTCCACGACATCGAGCCCGAGCCGTTGGGAAAGCGCGGAGGGAGAGTAGGAAAAATCCAGCATACCGGCGAAGGGGGCGCCCAGGCGCCCGATGCGGCCCGCTCGAAGCACCCGGGCCCCGGCTGCGGACCGGCAGATCTGTTTCAGCCGGCGGATGAAGCGGTCTCCGCGGTGGTGCCCGGCCAGCAGCTCGAAGCTCCGCCGCCGGCGTCGCAGCAGATTGGCCAGGTCCTGTACCCCGTGCATGGCCTGGTTGGCCCGCAGATCGTCGTGGCTGAGCGCTGCGCCCAGGGTCGCGTCCCGGGAGGTGCTGATCAAAAGGATCGGCAGCCGGGTCTCCCCGAGCGCGCCGATCGCAGCTCCGCTGGAGGCGTAGGCCATGGGAAGGACGAGCAGGAGATCGCAGTTCGCCTGCTCGCAGGAGCGAACCGCTCTGCCGACCTCTTCGGCGGTGTGGACGGCGCCCGGGAAGTGCAGGCGGGCAGAGTCACCCAGAATTTCTTCGAGATTCCTCCTCCAGTGGCGGCTGTACTGCTCCGATATCCCCGGCATGCTCCGGCGGTACAGCTCGGCCAGGGTGAGCAGCACTCCCACTTTGCAGAGGGAATCTGCAGACCGGGAATCGGTAGATGAGGATCCCGGCACGGCTCGCTGCTTCACGTCGGCCTTTCCAGCTTCAGCCGCTCGGTCTCCCTGACCAGACTGGAGCTCTTCACGAATCCCGCCACCAGCAGCTGCCAGGCGTGGTAGAAAACCAGGGGCAGCAGAGCCATGCCCAGGATCTCCGGGTTGGCGGCGAAGTAGGTGGAGATCAGGGGAACCCCCACGGCCAGGGTCTTCTGCGGCGCGGCGTACAGGACGGAGATCGTGTTTTCCCGGCTGAAGCGAAACAGCCGGGCGCCGCCGTAGGCCATGCCCAGCAGCAGCAGATGGGCGGCGGCCAGATACCCGAAGGGACCGATCAGGGAGCGCAGGTTGGCGAGGAAATCGGGATTGCGCGCGGTCTTCGAGAAGGCGAAGAACAGGATGAAGAGGATGAACAGGTTGCTGGCCACGGAAAGCCGTTTTTTCTGTTTCACCGCAGTGTCCCTGAAGAAGCGGCGCAGGATCTGGCCGCAGGCGATGGGAACGAGCATCTGCAGGGCCAGGCTCTTCAGGATCCGGATGATCTCCGACGCCGGGATCGGATCTCCCCCGCCCCGCATCAGCAGGGACAGCAAGAGCGGAGAAACCACCACGCCGATGATGTTCGCCAGGGCGGCGTTGAACATCGTGCCCATGAGGTTCCCCCCGGACACCTGGGTGAACACGATGCAGCTGGAGATGGTGGTGGGCAGAACCGCCACGGCGAAGATCCCGGCGTACAGCTGGTGGTCCCAGGCCGAGCGGAAGGGAAGGGTGGTGAGCAGGAAAAACAGCGGGATCACGACGAACACGAAGCTCTGGACGAACAGGTGCAGGCGGTAGTCCTTCAGCCCGCTAGCGATCGCCTCGGAGGGCAGGGTGAAGCCGGAGATCAGGAACAGGAGCACGATCAGCACGGTTCGGGCGATCCCGTTGGGATTCAGGATCAGCTCCACCCCGGGGATCAGGAAGCCCAGCAGCAGGGCGGTCAGGATCCCGAACAGGAACCAGTTGCGTTTCAGCCAGCTCAGCGTCATGCGGGGCATCGTATCACATCCCGATCTCCCGCCGCAACAGCCGCTGCGGACTCGATTCAGCCCGTGACGAAGTAGATCGGGCTGCTCCAGGCCACGTGGCCGTCCTCCTCCACGACCCTGGCGTAAAGGGGATTGTCCCTCCCTGGTGATAGGGGGATCGCCCGCTCGACGGACACCGCGTTTTCAGCAGGCTCGTCGGGAAGCCGGAAGATGCGCATCCGGCGCCCCAGGCCTCCGGCCTCCACCACCGTGTCCTCCAGTCCGATCTTCTCCACGTCGAGATCGAAGCGCAGCAGTGGGGTGTCGATACGGATCACGCCTCCGGAGGGATGCTCCAGGATCATGTCGAAGCCGCTGAACCCGCCGGTGGTGAGAGACTGCCAGCGGATCCTGTTTGCCCCTTCCAGGTTCAGGGCTTTCTCCGGGTTCCAGAAGTTGATCCCGCGAGCCTGTCGGACCCGGTTGTCCCGGATCACGGCGCTGCCGTCCCAGCAGGTTTCCCTGCCCCGGCCGCGGTACTCCGCTCCTTCCCAGAGCACGCGGATGCGGCTGCCTAGATCCTCCGTCCCGTAGGGTCGGCAGGTGAACACCCGCTCGCTGCCGTTGAACAGCTCGATCCGCTGGACCGCGGATGCGCAGAGCGCCTCGACCCGGAAGACCGCATTCCGCCTTTTCGAGGTTCCCCCGCCTTCGAAGCGGACGATGTCCCCCATGACCGCCCGGCGGGATCCCGCTGCCGATCGCTCCGCTGTGCTGCCCTGCAATCGCGTTGCTCCTGGCTTCGCCTCTGCGGTCCGTTGCCCCTCCTCGAGGATCGCGGAAGTGGAGAGCAGAAGCCTGCAGCCCGTGGTGGCGTAGTGCCTGCGTGCGCGGAGGCTTTCGAACACCGCTTCCCGGCTCAGCTCCCGGCAGAGGAAGCAGGTCAGGCCGCCGTAGCTTCCGAAACTGGAAGCACCGGGGTAGCTGGCCCCGGGCCGGCCCTTGTGGCCGTCGCTGTTGGCCACCACCCCCGGCCTCAGGCCCAGGGCGAAGGCGTCGTGCAGCAGCCATTCGAAGGTGCCCCAGGCCGAGTGGATCTCCACCGCCGGGGTGATGCCGGTGTCCCGGGTTGCGGACAGGTCGGCGTAGCGTCCCCCCACGTGGGCGTAGAGGCAGGCATCCCTGCCGGCGAGGGTCTGGAACAGCTCCCGGCTGGTGTGGCGGTCGCTCGCCTCGTCCGACAGGTCGTAGATCAGGGCGTGGGAGGAGCGGTGGATCTGCTCCCCCGGCCGCAGGAAGATCACGTTGTGATCGCCTCCAAGGCCCGTGTTGCCCGACCATTCGTATCCCGGGAAGGCGATGAAGCGGCCGGGCTCGTTGAACTGCTCCACGATCTCCTGCAGCTCGGCCCAGAACTCTCCGGTTATCTGGAAATCATTGCCCTGGTGACAGCAGACGTCCAGAAAGGCCCGGTCCCGGGCGAAGCGGAAATAATCCCGGGCGCTGTTGCTGCCGATCGTCTCCTCGCTCTGGCCGTGCATGTCCGCCCAGAAGGGCAGCAGGAGGGGGGCGCCGCCCGGCTCCGCGCCTTCCGCGGGGGCGCCGCCCGGCTCCGTGCCTTGCGCGCCCACGATGCGAAGGGGATTGCTTCGAGCGAGCAGATGCCCCGTTGGACCGATCAGGCTGATGACCAGGTCTCCCGGCTTCCCCGCCTTCAGATCCTCCACGATCAGGACGGGCCGGCG
>JAFGQJ010000130.1 GCA_016935715.1 Spirochaetales bacterium | reverse complement strand
CCGAACAGGGCGCATTGCTCCACCGTGCCGCTGATCTCGATCCGGTATTCATCTGCCTCCCAGCGGGAGTTGTCCCGCACGACCGCGGCTGCCAGGCCGGCGTAGCGCCCGTGCAGCCCGAGCTCCTGCTCCCCGTCGCGCTCCGGGTCGCCGAAGTAGGTCAGACCGCAGGTGGTCAGCAGGCCGCCGAAAAAAGTGTTCAGCCACTCGAAACCCTCGGGGTCGTAGAAGGCCGGGTGGGCGATGCCTCCCGGCGTGAGATACACCAGGTTGGTGCCCCTGAAGGTGCAGTCCGCTATATCCAGGCCCCGCCCGGGCAGGACGGTGAACACCAGACCGCCGCCCGTGTTCACCTCTATCGCCGCCACTCCCTTGGCCCGGCCGGCTGAGAGCTCGAAGTGCCGGGTTCCGCCGATCTGTCGCAGGTTCCCGGTCCTGCGCTCCAGCTCCCGTTTCGAGAAGGATCCCCCCAGAATGTTCACAGCCTCTGCCCCACCTGCCCGCTCACGGCACCAGAACCGCCTTGAGTATCGGCGCTTCCCCCCGGTCGCTGGCCAGAAACACCTCCCGCAGCTCGTCGAAGGAGAAGGTCCTGTTCACCATCAGGGAGGCGTCGAAATCGCCCGCCTGCAGGATGCGGATCGTATCCGGGAAATTCTGCGCCGGCTCGGCGAAGGTGGGGATCAGGGAGATCTTCCCGAAGACGAGCTTGTTCACGTCGATGGAGACGGTGCTCCTCCCGCCCAGGTCGATGCCGATGAAGGACACGGTTCCGCCGAAGCGAACCATGTCGAGACTCTGAGGCAGCGTGTGCGGAGCGGAGGTCACCAGCACGCTGTCCGCCCCGTCGGGAAACTCCTTCTTCACCGCCTGCACCGCATCGACCTCCAGGGCTTCCACCACCCCGTCGGCGCCCAGCTTCTCTCCCGCCTCCAGCCGGGCCCGCCCCCGTGCACGCTTGCGGGAGGAACCGACCAGCAGCACCTTTCCCGCTCCGCGCATCTTTGCCAGGTACACGCACATCAGGCCGATGGGTCCGTGGCCGCTGACCACCACGCTGCCGCCCAGGGGGATGCGGCCGTTGAGCACCGTGTTGTAGGCCACGGCCATGGGCTCCACCAGACTGGCGTGAACCCACTCGATCCCGTCGAAGGGATCCAGCAGGTGGTAGTTCACCGTCATCATCTCCGCCATCCCCGGTTGGCCGCCCAGATCGTACATGTTACGGCAGAGGTAGGGCCTGCCCGACTTGCACTGGGCGCAGATGCCGCATTGGGCCACGTCTTCCACGATCACCCTGTCTCCGGTCTTGTACGGGATGTTCCCGCCGCCCACCTCTACGATCTCCGCGGCGATCTCGTGCCCCAGCGGCTGGTACTCGCCCTGCGAGTCCCGGGCGAAATGCAGATCCGTACCGCAGACCCCGCAGGCCTTCACCCGGACCAGCACCTCGTCGATGCCGGGTTTTCGGGGCTCCAGGTCGCGGATCTGGATATCGAAGGGTGAACGGGCAAAAGCAGCTTTCATCCGTGCTATCTCCTCATCGTCACTTGGCCCGGAACAGGGAGCCGCGGTAGTGGGCTGTAACGGGATCCTGCCAGTGGCGGCGCACCGCATCCAGGTCGGAGAATACCTTGTGGAAGGCCTCGGCGTACCTCTCCACCACCTCCATCCCGTTGGGGGGATGGAAACCGACCACCGCGGTGTAGCGCCGGCACAGCTCCCGGGCATTGGGGTAGTCCTCGCCGCGATACACCATCCGCTGCCCCTCCTCCGTGAATTTCCACGGGTAGCCGCTCGCTGAGAAGCCCATCTTGGTCTGGAAGAGATCCTGCTCCGGAACCGGCATGGTCTGCCACTGCCCCAGCTGCACCCCCTCCATGAACAGGGCTTTCTCCATCCCGATGCGGAACTGCTCGGGATTCAGATCCTCCACCCCGACCTCCTCGGGGTAGAACTCCACGATGTACATCCAGTACACGCACTTGCACTCCTGCGGAACGTAGGGGGTATGGACGCCGGCAATCCCTTTCAGCTGTTCGCTGAGGTAGTCGCAATGGCGGATGCGGATCTCGTTGTGCTCATCCAGGCGTTCCAGTTGAGCCCGGGTCAGGGCTGCGGGCAGCTCCTGGGTGCGGTACATGTAGCCCAGGATCGAGGCGTTGTAAACCCGGAGCCGTGTCTCGTCGTCGATCTCGTCGCCGAACATCCGCAGCATGCCCGCCCGCATGTGCAGATCCTCCGCATCCGTGACCAGCAGCCCTCCTTCACCGCAGGCCAGGTTCTTCGAGCTGTTGAGGCTGAAGGCGGCCAGCTCGCCGAACTGCCCCACCTTCCTGCCCCGGTACTCGGCTCCGTGGGCCTGGCAGGCGTCCTCGACGATGTACAGGTCGTGCTTCTTCGCCACCTCCATGATCCGGTCCATCTCCGCGGGCAGCCCGTGGAGATGAACAGGGATGATCGCCCGGGTGCGCTCGCTGATCTTCTCCTCGATCAGGGCCGGATCGATCGTGTAGGTCCTGCGGTCGATGTCCGCGAACACCGGGATGGCCCCGGCGTGCAGGATGCAGGAGGCGGAGGCCAGGAACGTATAGGCGGGAACGATCACCTCGTCCCCCGGGCCGATATTCAGCGCGGCCAGGGCCATGTGCAGAGCCGCGGTGCCGCTGGATGTGGCCAGGCAGTATTTGCGCCCGACGTAGCGCGCCCACTCCTGCTCCAGGGCCAGGGCTTCCGGGGCCTCTCCGCCGCAGAGAAACTGCCCGTCCAGGACCCGCAGCACCGCCTGCCGATCCCTCTCGTCCAGCACCGGCCAGGGCCGGATCGTCTTCGCGTCGAGCACCGGTTTTCCCCCGTCTATTGCCAGTTTCGCCGCCATGTAGTCTTCCTCCTGAATTTCCTCGATGTTGGCTTTGCGTCCCCCACGATCTGTCCCGGCGGATCAGGAACGATGCGGAAAAGTTCACGCTCCAGCTTTGGAAGGAAAGTATACAGTGAAAGGGGGCGGAGTTTCCACCGCACAAAGCCTGGACGGAGCTGGTTTCGTTCATTGTTTCTACTCGGATGGAGGTGGACGGCCCGTGAAAGGACTGCGATTCATTGACAACCGCCGGTTGATAATATATTCTGCATTAGAGTGCATGAAGGGCCTATTATGAAAGGGGGTGGTGAAGAACTAGGCTGTTTTGAGCTCACCTTGCAATGGAGAACACAATAATAGGAGGAGAAAAGAAATGAAGAGATTCTTCGTAATCGCTTTGGTGATCCTGGTGTCCGCTTCCCTGTATGCCGGAGGCAAGCAGGAGCCCCGGACCGGCGGAACAGGAGCGAGCAGGTTCGAAGGCCAGACGATCGTCGTCAAACTGTCGCCGGATATAGCGATGTCGGGACTGCCAGGCGTCACCGAACAGTTCGAAGCGGAATACGGCGTGGACGTGGATTACAATGAGATCGGCTGGGATGTGTGGTTCCCGCAGCAGGCCCAGATCCTGGCAACGGATGAGCCCCTCGATGTCATGGGGAACGGGAAAAATGCCTGGATCGAGTTCCCGGACAAGCTCACACCGCTGACCGATCTGTTCCCGGAGATGTTCGCCGAGATGGTGCCGGAACTGGTCGAGTATTCGACTCTCAGGGGAGAGGTCATGGGCGTTCCTTTCCTGGCCAGCTACCAGATCATGTTCTACAACAAAAGCATCTTCGAGGGTGCGGCTGCCGCCATTCCGGAGACGTGGGACGAGTTTGTGGTAACGCTCAGGAAATTGAACAACTTCAACGGCAACTACAACTACGTCGCCGATTGGACCACTGAGAACTTTTTCCTGAACTTCATCCTCACGATGCAGTCATCCGGCGTGAAAGAGTACAACTGGGTGGACGGCAAACTGGTGTTCAATTTCGATGATTGGAGGACGGCCGAAACGGTCAAGTTCATGAAATCATTGCTGGATCAGGACCTGATCGACCCGGGCGTACTGGTCCAGCTGCAGCAGGAAGTCTCCTCGCTGTTCGACCAAGGCGATATCGCCATGATGGCCATGTGGGAGATGTATGCGGGTTTCCTGGCTGAAGAACAATTCGAGAATACCGGGTACTTTGCCTTCCCCGGCCGGGAAAAGGGCATGACCGGAACGCTCGATGGCCACGAGTACCTGCTGATTCCCAAATCCGCAAAGAATCCTGAATTGGCCGCCGAATACATCCGTTATGTTGCGACCTACGAAAACACCAAGAAACGATCCATCGTGGACAAATGCATCCCCGTCTATACCGAGCAATTCAACGATCCGGAGGTCATCGAGGCCATTCCGTTCCTGCCCGTGATCGACCTGGTGAAGCAGAACCTGGCGGACCAGTTCCCGCCCATCACGACCACGTATGAGCTGAGGCTCGAAGCCGCAACACAGGTGCATCCCGCTCTTCTCGGCCAAGTGCCCATAGAAGAAGCCCTGGCCAGACTACAGGCGTTTGCTCAGGCTCAACAGTCGGTACCACAATAGAATTTCCCGGATAGAGGGAAAGTTTGGAAATTGCCGGCATGGTAATGAAGGGGGTATTCCCACGGGAATACCCCCATTGTTTGTTCTGTTAAGTAGATGACAAACCCACAATTGGGAGTCCGGCAAAAGTGAAACAAGGCATGAAACGGCTGTTTGATTTTGAGCGAAGCGATGCCAAACTTGCGGCAGTGCTCATAGCCCCTACATTCCTCCTGGTCATCGGTGTGGTGGCCTATCCCCTCGT
>JAFGQJ010000001.1 GCA_016935715.1 Spirochaetales bacterium | reverse complement strand
GTTCAGCATGCCCTTGGCGTCGTAGGGCGTGGCCGGGAAATAGACCTTGAGCCCCGGGATGTGGGCCACTATCGAGCTCCAGTCCTGCGAGTGCTGGGCGCCGTACTTGCTGCCCACCGACACGCGCAGGACCACCGGCATCGACAGCACGCCGGCGCTCATCGACTGCCACTTGGCGAGCTGGTTGAACAGCTCGTCCCCGGAGCGTCCCATGAAATCGCAGTACATCAGCTCCGGCACGGCCCGTCCGCCGCTCAGGGCGTAGCCGGTGGCCGCTCCCACGATCGCCCCCTCGGAGATCGAGGTGTTGAACAGGCGGTGGTAGGGCAGCGCTTCGGTCAGGCCCCGGTACACGGCGAAGGCGCCGCCCCAGTCCCGGTTCTCCTCGCCGAAGGCCACCATGGTCGGGTCGTTGTAGAAGCGGTGCAGCATGGCTTCGAACAGGGCGTCCCGAAGCGCGATCACTTTGGCCTTGGGCAGGGGCTGCCCGTTCTCATCCAGTCCGGAGCGGCTCTTTCGCCTGTTCGCCTGCAGACGGGGATTTTCCTCGTAGGGGATGAGCACCTCCGGCTCCCGGTCGTCGAAGCGCTCCACCTTGCGGTTGCTGAACATCACCTCTCCGATCCGGTCCCTGTCGTCGGTCCGCAGGCGGGGGGAGATCTCCAGGGAGGAGGCCAGCCGCAGGGTGCGGGTGATGCGCTCCACCACGCGCTCCTTCAGCTCCTCCAGCTCGCCCTTGCCGGCGTGGCCGTTTTCCACCAGGTAGCTGCCGAAGCTGGCCACGCAGTCCTGCTTCTCCCACAGGGCGACCTCCTCCTTGGTCCTGTAGGCCGAGGCGTCCGACGGGGAATGGCCCGAGAGGCGGTAGGTGATCACGTCCAGGAGCACCGGTCCCTTGCCCGACAGCAGGATCTTCTTCTTCCGTTCGATGGCATCGGCCACGGCCAGTGGATTGTAGCCGTCCACGCGCTCCGCGTGCATGGCCTCCGGGTTCACACCGGCGCCCAGGCGGGCCAGCTGCTTGAAGCCCATGGTCTCCCCTTCCGGCTGGCCGCCCATGCCGTAGAAGTTGTTGAAGAAGTTGAACAGGATCGGGGGCGAACCGCCCAGGTCTTTCGGCCAGAGAGTGCGGTACTGCTCCATGGCGGAGATCATGATCCCCTCCCACACGGGGCCGCAGCCGGAGGAGGCATCGCCTATGTTGGCGATCACGATTCCGGGCTTGCGGTTGATCCGCTTGAACAGGGCGGAGCCCACCGCGATGTCGCCGGAGCCGCCCACGATGGCGTTGTTGGGCATGCTGCCGAAGGGGGCGAAAAAGGCATGCATCGAGCCGCCCAGCCCCTTGTTGAAGCCCGCCTCCCGGCCGAAGATCTCCGCCAGGACGCCGTACAGGACGTAGTCCACGGCCAGCTCCTTCACGCTCCCGTTGCCCGTCCCGTGCTTCTCCAAGATGGACAGGGGCCTGCCGTCCATGTAGCCGCGCATCACCTCGAGCAGTTTTTCCTCCTCCAGCTTGTGGATGGCGGAGAAGCACTTGGCCAGGATCTCCCCGTGGCTGCGGTGGGAACCGAAGATGAAGTCCTCCACATCCAGGTGGAGGCACTGTCCCACCGCGGCTGACTCCTGCCCGATCGACAGGTGGGCCGGTCCCTTGTGGTTGTAGTCCACGCCCTGGTACTCGCCCTGGATCTTGATGGTGTTGAGCATGGTCTCGAACTCGCGGATGATCAGCATGTCCTGGTAGATCCGGTTCAGCCGCTCCCTGCCGAGCTTCCTGGCCTCCCTGGCCGGATCGGGCACGTACCGGTTGACCGGAATCGGCGGTATCTCGATCTTCCCGCTCTTGCGTACGGATTTTGGGTCTACGACGATTGATTTTGGCATGATGGTTTCCTCTTCATTCTTGATCATCCGGCCAGGAGCAGCTCGAAGCTCTCCAGGGACCGGCGAAGGTCGGCCAGGAAGGCCGCCGCCGGGGCTCCGTCCAGGATCTGGTGGTTCGCGGTCAGAGAGAGGCCCATGAAACGTTCGAAAACGACCCCCTGCCCCCTCTCCACCGGTTTGAGCTGCAGCGAACCAACCCCGAGGATGGCGACCTGGGGCGGGTTGAGCACCGGGGTGAACCCCTCCACACCCATGGTCCCCATGTTGGAGACGGTGAAGGTTCCCCCGTTCAGCTCCTCCGGCTGCACCGTGCTCTCCAGGCAGGCCCTGCGCAGCCTGGCGGCCTCGGCGGTGATTCTCTTCAGCGACAGGCCGCTTGCGTTGCGGATCACCGGCACCATCAATCCCCGCGGGGTATCCACGGCGACGGCCAGGTGTACCCGTTCGAACTGGAGGCTCCTGTCGCCGACGAAGTGGCTGTTCACCGCCGGGAATCGGAGCAGCACCCGGCTGACCGCGTAGTTGAGCAGATCGTTGATCGTGACGTCCCGCAGACCGAGCTCTTCGGCGCTGTCCTTCAGCTTCTTCCGGTAGGCGAGCAGGGCCTCGGCGCAGGCCGAGGCGTGGATCGTGTACTGGGCGCTTCCCTGCAGGGAGGCGTGCATGCGCTCGGCGATGACCTTGCGGATCCCCTTGACCGGCACTTCCCGCACCGGACCGGGATAGTCAGCAGCGGCGATGTTTGCACGGGCCGCGTCGGCGCCGGCGGCCTGAGCCGCCCCTTCTGCCGGGGCCGCCGCTCCCGCCTTTGCCGCCGCCTGCCGCACGTCCCGCTCCAGGATCCTGCCGCGGGGCCCGCTGCCCTCGCCCTCGGGAAGGGCTGCCAGGACCTGGGCGGGAGTCAGGCCGCTGTTTTCCGCCGCCCGTCTGGCGCGGGGCGAGATCGGTATCTTTTTTGCGGCGGCGGCCGGGGATGCGGCCGGCTGCGCTGCCTGCGGTGACGGTGCGCCAGCCGCAGCTTGGGATTCGGCCTGCGCTGCGGACCCCTCCGCCGTCCCGATCAGAGCGTCGACGTCTTCGCCGGGCTGCCCCACGATCGCCAGGGGGGTGAGCACCGGCACATCATCGCCCTCCTGATGGAGGATTTTCAGCAGGGTGCCGGCTGCGGTGGATTCGACCTCGAAGGCGGCTTTGTCCGTCTCAACATCCACCAGCACCTCACCCAAGGCGACCTCATCCCCCTCGTGCTTCCTCCAGTTCAGGATCAGACAGGTTTCCACGGATTGACCCTGCCTGGGTAAGATGATCTGCTCTGCCATTGTCTAAACTCCTCTATCGATAGACTGCTGCTCTCATACCTGCACGACCGACACGCCCGCCTCGTGCAGCTCGGCGTGGGCGCTAGGCGGAAGCTCTCCGTCGGTTATCAGGGTTCCCACCTGCCGGACGGGCAACACGTGGACGAAGCCGATCTTCCCGAACTTGCTGGAATCGGCCACCAGGATCGTGGTTTCGCAGCGCTCGGCCATCTTCCGGACGATCTCCGCGCCTTCCACCAGGTGCGTGGTCAATCCCCCCTCCATGGAAAAGCCATCCGTGCCCACGAAGGCCAGCCGGACGTGAAAACGCTCCAGCTCCTGCAGGGCCATGGGCCCTACGAAGGACTCCGTTGCCGGCCTGAACTCCCCCCCCACCACGGTCAGGTGAATTCCCGGGTTGAGCCGGGCGAAAGGAAGAATCAGGGAGGAGTTGGTCACGATGCTGACGAAGCGTTTGCCGAGCAGGTACTTGGCGATCAGGGAGGTGGTGGTTCCCGCCTCGATCATGATCGTATCTCCGTCATTCACCAGGTTCGCCGCGGCCTGGGCGATGCGGTTTTTCTCCTCTACCCGGAGATTCTGACGAACCACCACGTTGGGATGGAAGGCCGGCGCGGCACCGCCCCGAGTCCGCACGACTACGCCCTTCTTGGCCAGGTTGTTCAGGTCGCTTCGGATGGTCACCGCCGACACGCCGAGCCGCTCGCTGAGCCTCGACACCGGTATGCCCCGGTCTTCGGCCAGCAGGCGCACGATTTCCCGTTCTCTCTCGGTCAGGTTGGTGTTGACCATGCTTGCTTTCGTATCTATTGCGTTTATCTTTCGTAATAGCTTACGATTACAATTATATTGCTTTCTTTTCAGCTGTCAAGAGGGAGACCAGAGATTTTTGCTGCAGAATTTCAATACCTCAAAAGATGTTAAAAATGTTAAAAATGTACACCTTTCAAGGGGTCGATTTCCGCGGGATGTTCATCACGGGGCGGGCAAGCCGAGCTGCGGAGCTACCCGTTCTTTATCTCGATGGCCCCGAGCGGGCAGGCGGCGACACAACTCCCACAGCCCACGCACATCCTGATGGACAGCAGCATCGGCGGGTCCCCGGGCTCCTCCTGCTCGAGCAGTTTGTGGGTGCAGGCACGGACTGCTGCGCACAGACCATCTCTCCCGTCACAGACATACGGACTGCATCTCTCGAAGTCGATATTCGCGTACTTGTTCACGCCGGCTTTGCCGCCATCTTTCGTTTGTCGCTATATAGAGAAATCTATATCATGATAATATAGACAACAACGCCGAAAGAAGCAACGGGGCTCTGGGGCCCTTGCCCGCCCTGCAGCCGGCACTCGGCCGGCAATCCCGCGCTCCCGCCGGCCCGCCGGCTCGCCCGTGAAATGCCCTCTTCCGCAGAAAATCGATGGGGCGGAGCATTGCCGCAGGCGCGGAAACTTCCTATAGTGTAGGGCGTCATGAAGTACAGGCGCCTGGGCAAGAGCGGATTAGAGGTTTCCGTCGTCGGTCTGGGGACGTATCAGTTCGGCGGCGAATGGGGGAAGGACTTCACCCAGCGGGAGGTCGACTCCATCCTGGCGGCCGCGGCTGACAGCGGAATCAACCTCATCGACACGGCGGAGTGCTACGGGGATCACCTGGCCGAACAGCTGATCGGGAGCTGCCTGCGGCACGACCGCTCCCGCTGGATCGTGGCCACGAAGTTCGGGCACCGCTTCCACGCCTTTCAGGAGCGCAGCCGTCTTTGGCGCCCGGAGGAGGTACGGCGGCAGATCGACGAATCCCTCCGGGCTCTGCACACCGACTACATCGATATCCTGCAGTACCACTCCCCCACGAACGAGGAGCTGTTGACTTCCGGTCTCAAGGATCTGCTCGAGCTGGAGGTGCAGGCGGGCAAGATCCGCCACATCGGCATCTC
>JAFGQJ010000129.1 GCA_016935715.1 Spirochaetales bacterium | reverse complement strand
GTGCTGACATCGCCCCGGGCGATACGGATTTGGATCTGCAGGTCAAGGGACTGGAGATTCCCTCCCACGATCCGCGGGCTTTTTCATCGATCGCCCTGGGCTACGCAACCAGCCCGCGGGGCGCCTGCCACCTGCAGGCTTATTCCCATGGGGTGGAAGCCTGGCTGGCGATGCCGGAGTTGGGATTTCCCGGGAAGAGGACAGGATTCCACCGAGATTGAGTGTAGGGGAAATCGGCAGTCAATTGCCCCGCATGCTGAGCGAGTATTACGGAATACGGGGCATGTCCGTGGATCAGGGATAGGATCTTGCGGGGCGGGCTGAATGCCCGATTTCAGCGGACAAAAAACCGAACAGGAGCTGAATATCAGGAGGTATTATGGAACAAACGAGAAATAGAACAGAAATCGTCGAATTCGAATGTCCCCACTGCCACGTCCGCGTGAAGGCGGATCGGGACAAGCGGGGCAGGAAGGGTTTCTGCCCCCGCTGCAACTACATAATTCGCATACCCAGGGATTGAGGGTGCTCTGCCCCTACGGTCCGATGCGCGATCCGGAGTTTCCAGTCATTACAGAGGAGATCCAAACGGACCCTGCAATCCCGGAAAGAATCGGCCGACTAAGGAGATAAATACGGGATTATCAGATAGGGGCCGAGCATGAACAGGCCGAAAAGCACGATCAGCACTGCACCGCCGATCTCCAGGCCGTGACGGAGCAGGCCGCCGAGGCGCGACCCGCGGGGAAGAGCCGAGAGCAGGCCCTTCGTACCGAATATGGCGGCCAGGGAAATGCCCACCGTGACCACCGCCATTCCGACTGACATGGCCAGGGCGGCCAGGACGCCGATCCACGGCAGATTCTGGGAAAGGCAGAAGATCAGGATCAGGGCGGTGCCGGGGCAGGGGACGACGCCGCTGCTCAGGATGATGGCGGTCAAGGTTTTTTTCTCTCCGTACGCGGACCGGTCGCTGCGGCCGGTATTTCGACCGTTTCCCCGCACTCTGATAATCTCGCGGACAGCCAACGTGAGCATAATCAGACCGAGCAGGATGATGGCTGCATAGCTGGCGAGCTCCAGAATAGAGCTCACCGAGGAAAAAGCAGTCGTGACCGTGCTTCGAAACAGGTAGTACAACCCGTAGATGATGGCCACAGCCGAAGCAGCATGGAGGAAGGCAACCGCAGCTCCGGCTATCACTCCCTGAAGCGGCTGAGCCGGCCGGGTCACGAAGTAGGCCGCCAGAGCCACCTTGCGGTGGCCGGGGCCCAGTGCGTGGAGCAGGCCGTAGGCGAAGGCCAGCGCAATCAGTGCGGGCACGGCCCTGCCGCCGCAGGCGCTTCGGTCCACTGCATCGGCCAGTACCTCCCGGATCGTGCGCTGGGCGTCGATCAGGGCCTGCAGGCGAGGTGTCGGCATGGACACGGAGGGTGCGGCAGGCGCGGGAGCGGGAGAGTCGAAAAAAGGATTGGCCTGGGCTGCCGATCGACAGGCAGGACAGAAGAGAAATGAAACGGCGAGAAGCGCCGTCAGGAAGACGAGAGAACCGTATCGAGCTGATCGGGGGAATCGGGGGATGAGTTTTTCTCCACCCATGTATTTCTCAACGCTCGCGCCAGAGGGTCAATACAACCTGCCGGGGAAACGTTGAACCCTGGGAACCGTCGTTGGCCGTATAGTCGATGTGAATGCCCCGGTCTTCCCTGATCGCGTATTTTCCGCTGAATGTATCCGAGGCGGGAAGCAACAATGGGGCGGTATCGGCGTAGCCGATGTCGCAGAAGAAAGTATCGTCATACACCGCCACGTTGACCTTGACCTCTGCCTGCCCGATGGGAAGAGGATAGGGCACGAAGAAGCGATAGTGGATCCGCCCCCCCTCCATGTAGGCGGTGAACTCCCGTACTTCCGAAGGACGATACTGGCCCCTGGATGAGCGTATGTACACGAAATACCCGTAGTTCACGAGGTTCGAGAAAGCCTTGTCCTCGATAACGGCAACCTCGGAGGAGCTCAAGCGCTGGTCCTTGTCACCGTCGAAATCCATCAGGATGCCGGCGGTGAAGACCTTGTCGAACTTCCAGGTAATCCAGAATCCGCTCAACCCTTCACTCCCGTAGGCGGCCTCGATGCGGGTAGTCATGAATACGTGGGGATGACCGGCAGCTGCCCAAAGGACGGTCGTCGTGAATATGAGGGCAAGTATTGCGCGTTTCATCTCTACTTTCGTCTGCCGAGGCGCCTGAAAAACGGGCCCGCGGTGACTACCAGCAGGTAAATCATTCCAGCCAGGACGATGATGGTGGCTCCGGCGGGAAGATCGGGCCGATAGCTCAACGCCAGGCCTCCGACCATGAACAGCAGATTCAGGCCGATGGCCACCAGGATCGTCTGCCACAGCTGTCGGGTCAGAAAAGTCGCGGTCGCCGCGGGAAGGGACAGCAGGGCGATGACCATCACGATTCCCACGACCTGGACCAGGGTGACCACGGTCAGAGCCGTCAGGCACAACAGCAGGAGGTAGAAAAACTCCACCGAAACTCCGCGCAGGCGGGCGAACTCCTCGTCGAAGCAGATGGCCTCCAGCTGGTGGTAAAACAGAATGCTCACCGCCACCACCAGGAGGTCCAGCCCGACGATCAGCAGCAGGTCGATCCTGCGGACCATCAGGATATTGCCGAACAGGTAGCTCATCAGGTCCTCGTTGTATCCGGCGGTGCGGGTGATGAAGATGATGCCCACAGCCATGCCGATGGCCCAGACGGCGCTCACGACCGTGTCCTCCCGCTCCTTTCCGTAGAGGCTCACCATCCCGATGATGATCGCCGACAGCAGGGCTGCGAACACGGCGCCGTGAATCGGGCTCAGGAATTCCCAGCCCAGGTTGCGCTGCAGGTAGCGGGCCGCTCCCATGCCGCCGAGAACCGAGTGTGCGATGGCCCCGGCGATATAGCTGATGCGCCGCACGGTCACGTAGCTGCCCACAATGCCGCAGGCCACCGCGGACAGCACGCCGGTGATCAGGGCGTACTGCAGGAAAGTGTAGCGTAGCGCGTCCTGAAAAAAATCAAGCATCTCCGTCGTCCATGTCCGATCCCGGGAGCTGGTGATCATGCCGGACCACCGCCATCTCGCTCCCGTACAGCTCCCGTATGATGCCCCCGTCCAGCTTGGCCGTCGGGTGCAGGATCACGTTGCGGTTGACGCAGAGGCATTGCTTCACGAACTTGGTCACGAAACCCACGTCATGGGAAGCCATGAGGATGGTAAGGCGTTCGTTGAGCTTGCGCAGCAGCTCGTACAGCTTGGCTTCCGTCGTCCGGTCCAAGTTGGCCGTTGGCTCATCCAGCAGCAGCAGATCGGGCTTCGAGGCCAGGGCCCTGGCAATGAACACGCGCTGACGCTGGCCCCCGGAGAGGTCGGAAAAAGGACGGTTGTGCAGGTCGGCAAGAGCGACCTCCTCCAGAGCCTCCAGGGCCGCTTCCCTGTCGGCGCTTCGATACGGGCCCGTGTGCAGGTTGCTCAGCCGGCCCATCGCCACCACGTCCCTCACGGAAATCGGAAAGCGGGGATCGAAACGGGCATACTGAGGCACATAGCCCACCCGGGTGCGGGCTCTGTCCGGGTTCAGGCCGAAGATCTTGATGGTGCCCCTGTTCGGTTTGATCAGGCCCAGGAGCAGCCGGAAGAGGGTGGTCTTGCCGCCGCCGTTGGGTCCGATCAGGCTGACCAGATCCAGCGGGAAGATCTTGAAGTACACCCGGCTCAGCACCGCTTCGCCATTGTAGGAAAAACTCACATTGTGGACTGAAATGACCGGTTCTATCGTAAGCCCTCCTCTACGGCCCGTGCCATGCGCTCGAGATTCTCGATGTAGTCTCGAGCCAGCGGATCGATGGGAACCACCGCTCCACCGATCTCGGAGGCGATGGTTTCAGCACTTTTTCGGGAGAACTGGGGCTGCACGAAGATGACCCGCACCTCCGCCCCCCGCGCCTCCTGGATCAGGCGGGCCAGCTGCCGGGCGCTGGGCTCGGATCCGCCCGTTTCCACTGCAATCTGTTCCAGGCCGTAGTCATCGGCGAAGTAGCCGAAGGAGGGATGAAAAACGAAAAAGCTCTTTCCCTCCACCGGCGCCAGGATCCCGGCGATGCGCTGATCGAGAGCCTGCAGATCATCGACCAGTTCGTGATATCCCCTGTCGTAGATCTCCCCGCCCGCCGGGTCGAGTCGCAGCAGAGCCTCGCGCATCGTGCCCGCCATTTGGATGGCATTGCGCACGCTCAGCCACAGGTGCGGATCGGTTCCATCGTGCCCGTCTTCAGCATGCTCCTGGCCCTCCTGCTCCTCGGTTTCATGACCATGAGCTTCCATTTGACGCAAGCGAATGCCCTCCCGGCAATCCACCACCACGAGTCCTTTCATCGTGCTCTCGATCCGGGGTATCAGGCTGTTCTCGAACTCCACGCCGATGCGGAAGAAAGCCGCTGCCTCGGCCAGGCGGGCCATCTGCTGGGGGGTGGGCTCGAAGGTATGGGGGTCCTG
>JAFGQJ010000128.1 GCA_016935715.1 Spirochaetales bacterium | reverse complement strand
TATTCGATCGAGCTGTACAAGGCCTGGGCTTCCCGTCACGGGGTCGAAGAGGAAAAAGTCAAACAAACGGTGGGAGTCCTGCACAACGCGGCGATCCTCCACGATGTGGGCAAGGTGGCACTGAGCGACGAGATTCTCAAAAAACCGGGAGGGCTGGTCAAGGACGAGATCACCCAGATGAAATCCCACACTGTCTGCGGAGCCCGCCTGTTCAAATTCGTCAACTCCCCTTGGGACCGCATGGCAGCTGAAGTGGCTCTCAACCACCACGAACGCTGGGACGGCAAAGGCTACCCGGGAAAGATCGACAACATCTTCGCCAGGGAAATTCGCTTCGGCCCCGGCAAACGGGGACGGGAAATTCCCTTGATGGCGAGGATCGTGGCACTGGCCGATGTGTACGACGCCCTGATGTCCAAACGGTCATACAAGGACAGCTGGAAGGAAGCCCAGGCTCTGCGCTACGTCCGCTACCAGTCCGGCAAACAGTTCGACCCCGAACTGGTCGATCTGTTTCTGAAGAACTACGAAACGATCCAGGCCATCCGCAAACGCTACGTGTAGCGATCCCTCTTTCAAACCAGAGCCCAACCTCCATCGGAGGCGATTACCTGGCCGGTAATCCAGTCGGATTGATCGGAGGCCAGGAAAACTAGCAATCCGGTATGGTCCTCTGGGTGCCCGATCCTTCCGGTCACAGTTTCGATCGCCTGTAGAGCTTCAGGGTGCTCCGTGTAGTAGGGAGAACTAAAGGGTACGGTTTCGGTCGGCCCCGGGGCCACTATATTGACCTGGATATTTTTAGGAGACAGCTCGAGAGCCATGACCTTGGACAGAGCAATCAGTGCCGCTTTGGCAGCACAGTATCCTGAATGCTCTTTTTCGGGCCGGAAACCCCCAACCGATGCCAAGTTGATGATTTTGCCTGAGCCCCTCTCCACCATCATCGAGGCGATTTTCTGGCAAACTGCGAAATTAATGGAGAAATTTAGCTTCATCAGTTTGTTCAGCTCCGCCATCGAATGGATAGTGAAAGGAGCCCGATAAATATAACCCAGACAGTTGACCAGAATGTCCGTCCAAACCAGCTTCTCTTCGACCACCCGGGCCAGCTCATCCACGCTGTTCTCATGATCCATCTCGAGGCGGCAGGGATGACAGCGCGCCCGCTCTCCCGCCGGCAAATCCTCGCTGATCCTGCGAAGCGACTCTTCATCCCGATCGACCAGGAGAACCTGCGCGCCATGGAGAAGGAAGGCCCGGGTGATAGCGCTTCCAATCCTACCTGCACCGCCGACTATAACAGCCTTCTTCTGCAAGAGAAGCTTTTTCATGTATCTTTCCCCAATCTGCTCCTACCGGCCAGAAGCACCGCGGCATGGCAGGCCGCTTCTATAGCGTTGGTATTCGATGGCGGCATAGACGGATACTCTTCTCCAAAAAGATTCGCCCCCACAGTGCAAATAGACCCCGCTCGCAGGCCCAGGATGACCGCCAGAACGAAAACAACGGCCGTTTCCATGTCGAGCTGCAGAACACCGTACTGCCTCCACCTCCTGAGGTCGTCGGAAAGACATGTCTGGAGCTCTAAGCCGTCCTTCCTGATCAGATGGGGTTTCGTGGCGTAGAAGCTGTCCACCGTCGCACCCAGTCCCACATGGGGCGTCAATCCGAGCCCATCGCACGCCTCCAGGAGGGCGTTCAGAACCCTGTAATCCGCGATGGCCGGAAATTCGACTGGAACAAAAGCATCGGCCGCACCGGCTTTGCGAACGCAACCAGTCAATACCACCAAGTCTCCAGACACGACCTCTGGAGCAATACCCCCTGCTGTTCCAACCCGGATCAGATCTCTCGCGCCGTGACGATACAACTCGATGACGGCAATTTCAGTGGACCCACCGCCGATGCCCGTCGAACAGGCGGCCAGCTGCACTCCCCTGTACCGACCTTCGACGAGTCGATACTCGCGCTGGGTGGAGATGGGCGTTCTATCCTCCCACAGCTTCACAATCTCGTCGACTCGGTCGGGATCTCCGGGGAGCAGCACCGTACGGGGAATAGACCTATCCCCGAGACCAATATGATCTTTGCCGTGCCTCAATCGTTCATTCATCTTCACCTGAATTTCCCCCTATTTGAATCCGGTCTTGCTGATGCCCCGGACATAGAAGCGCTGCAACCCCAGGAACAGGAGCATGGGAGGCAGGCTCGCAGCCAAGGCTGAGCTGAACAGATATGCCCAGTGAGTCTCCTCTGTAAGGCGATGGGAGGCGACAGCGACCTGGACAACCTGGAGCCTGCTCGAGTAGGCCGCTACCAGCGGCCAAAATAGTGCGTTCCATTGGAACATAAACATCATCACCATAACGGTTACAATGGCCGGTCCGCTCAGAGGCAGGAGGATCTGGATGTAGATACGTAACCAGGAGGCGCCGTCGGCACGCCCCGCCTCCAGCAGCTCTTTGGGCACCTCGGCGAAAAATTGACGGAACAGGAAGATGGCCAATCCGTTTCCCACTGCAGGTACTATCAGGGCAGCAAACGTGTTCAGTAGTCCTATCTTCTCGACCAGGACATACAGCGGGATCACAATGGATTCGAAGGGGACCATGAAGGTGATGAGCACGAGCACGAAAACAAGGCTCTTGCCGGGAAAAGCAAAGCGGGCCAGGGCGAAGCCGGCCATAGAGTTGACGATCACGCCGAACACGATGGTGGTTGCCGCAACGATGAAGCTATTGCGAAGGGGAAGGCCGAAATCCTCGCGGGAGAAAATATGAATGAAATTCTCCAGTGTGAGCTTGCGGGGGAAAAATGTTTCCAGAGTCAGGGGGGTGGCGTATTCGTAGATGGATCCAGCCGGCCTGAAGGCGGAGGAGGCCGTCCAAAACAGCGGAATGAGATACACCAATCCGATGAGAGTGAGTGCGATGAACAACAGGACCGTTTTCAATCCCCTTTTCCTTCTCAATCACCCCTCCTCAGTATTCAAAACTTGCCCGGGTGAGCTTCAGCTCAACTGCCGAGAACAGCAGGATGATCAACAGGAGCACCGAAGAGATCGCGGTGGCTCGTCCCATATCCAGGTTGACAAACGCACTCTTGTAGGATTCATACATCAGGATGTTTGTAGCCCCACGGGGTCCCCCGTTGGTCAGAATGTATACGGGTGCAAATGTCAGGAAGTTGAGCGCAGTATTGGTTACCAGTACGAAAGAGATTGTCCTCGCCAGCAGGGGAAGGGTGATCCGGAAGGTCCGCTGCAGGTAGTTAACCCCGTCTATCTCGGCCGCCTCGTAAATGTCTTTGGGTATACCCTGCAGCCCTGCAAGGAAAAAGATCATCCAGTATCCAGCGCTCCTCCATAAAATGAGAAAGACCAGACTGGGCAGTGCCTGCCCGATGGAAGCGAAGAAAGGTTGCGGGGGGATTCCGACAAGTGCCAGGAAACCGTTTGCCAGACCGTAGTATGGATCCAGCACGACTCCCCATATCACCGAAACGACGGCGAAGGAGATAGCGGCGGGGATGAAATATAGAGTGCGGAAGAATACGGCATACTTGTTCCCAACGTTGACCAGCATAGCCAATACGAGAGCGGCGACTACTATCAGAGGATTGACAAGGAGCGAGTAGATCAGAGTGACTTTTACGGAGTTCCAGAAGACAGGGTCATCTGTAAACAGGAAAAGGTAGTTCTCCAGACCCACGAAGGACTTGCCGCCGGTGATGCCCGTGTACTGCAGGCTTTCCACGAAAGAGATAAAAATGGGGGTGATCTTGAACAAACACAGCAGCAGGAATGCAGGCAGAACAAACGCCCATCCCGTCTTGGCTTCACGAAACATTGTATTGACCTGATAGCGTTGCTTGACGGACTTGATCGGTAGAGGCGGGCAGGACCTCGCGTCCTGCCCGCAACTTGACCTCAGCGGTACTTTCTTAGATCGCGATCAATCCGCCGCGAGGCTTCGTCCAGCGTCGATTTAGGATCGGCGCCGAAATGTATCGAATTGAAAGCCTCCCTTAGAATCAGCTCATACTCAAGGTAACCGGGAGTCAGCGGTCTAGGCACGGCTGTGTTCTCCATTTCATAGAACAGAACCTGCCACAGAGGTGAGGAGAAGACCTCTGGGAGCGCCTCGTATACATCCGGGCGAGCCGGGGCATGCCCGAACAGCTTTTGCCAGGTAATCGAAGCCTCCTTGCCCGTAATAAACTTGACGTACCTGACCGCTTCATTCTGGTGTTTGGTTTTAGAGTTGACTCCCACGTGCCAGCTTCCGGTAGGGGTGACGGGCTTGCCATTCTGGAAATATGGATGCGGGGACAGACCGAAGTCTAGTTCCTTGAATTGCGCCAACCGCGAGATGTTCCACTCGGCTCCAAGCATCATGGCGGATTTACCATTTCCGAAGTATTCCCTAGATTGAGCAGAATCCTTCAATCCCTGTGGACTAACCTTCCATTCGTTGAACAGCCGCCAGTAGAAGGTGGCCGCCTCGAGGAACTCGGGGCTGGTGAAACAACCCTCGGTGCTCAGGCCGCCGGGATTGATTACCTTGGCCCCCTTGGACTGGGCCAGGGGCAACAGCTGGTACGGTCTGTCGATCTGCTCGATAATCAGGCCCCAGTTATCCATCCGTCCGTCTCCATCGCTGTCCTCGGCCATCTGCCGTGCCAACACGGCAACCTGCTCCCATGTCAGCCGATCTCCCGGTTTCTGAGGCGGGAGGGCAATTCCGTTGGCCTGGAAAACCTTCTTGTTGAAATAGAGCCCCGCCGAAGAGTTCGTGTAGGGTACCGAGTAAAACTTCCCGTTGTAGGTACCTGCAGCCACAGATGCGGGGAACCAGGCCTTCAGATCGGCCTTTGAGAAGAAACCGTCCAGAGGTAGAAGATTACCCCTGATCGCATACGAGGAAGTCAGTGGACCGTCTACGATATACGCATCCGGCGTATCGCCGGAGGAAAGTCTGACCTCGAGAGTTTGGAAGAGGTTTGAAAAAGGCACAAGCTGGATATCCACCGCAATATCCGGGTTCAGAGCCTCGAATCTATCAACCAGCTGCATGACCTTGTCCTTGGGCCATCCCATCCAGACAATTTCCAGCTTCGTCTCGCCGTAGCTGTAGAGGGGAAGCAGCAGGCAGAGAACGACCAGAATAAGAACTACTGCTTTGTTTTTCATTTCGCACCTCCTATAATATATTTTGCTATCTAACCATCCCCCTGCCGGTCTATCGTCTGCGAATCAGCTTGAAGGTGAACCGGTCGAAGGGGAAATAGCTCTTGGAATACAGGACTTTCCTGTTCGCTTCATCGAAATGGACCTGACTGAGCAGAAGCACCGGTGTTTTCGGCTCCATTCTAAGTTTATCCACGAGTTCGGCGTCCGCAACCATCGGAATGATATCACACTCTGCGAAGCGGATGTTGATCCGGTGGTATTCCTGCAGGCCATCGAAAATCGAGGCATTTAGATCATTCGGATCGATTCTCTCGTCTAGATAGGGTTCGGGCACCAGATCGACACAAACCGCCACGGGCCAGTCATTGGCAGATTTTAGTGTCTCCAGGTAGACGAGGGGCGTGCCGGGTTCGAGGTCCAGCTTGGCTTCGGTCGTCCGGTCGAAGTACCCCTTTTGGAATGCAATGATATTGCTTCTGGCTTCCAGCCTCTGGCTCTCTATCATATGCAGCACGCCCCTGAGGCTCTCGATGCCGCCACGAATCAGGGGCTGGCTCTCGGTAACGAAAGTTCCTATCCCCTGGCGTCGAACAACCAGGGCTGATTTTTCCAACAGGCTGAGTGCTTCCCTGTATGAGTTACGGCTCACTCCCAACCTCCGCGCGAACTCGCTCTCCGAAGGGAGCCTCTCTCCCGGTTTGAGGATGCCCGAGCGTATCTGTCCCTCCAACTCCCTGCAAATTCTCTCGCTCAGGGAGGGGACAGGAGTGATGGGAAAATCCATCGATCTTCTATGAAAACTCATTGGACGTCCAACCAATATTATGTTATAGAAAACTCAATCATGCAAGAACCCATCCCAAAATAATTGTCCTGGAAAGGGTATAGAATCCCATGTCCGATATCAAATCCCTCATTTATATTTTCTGTTCCGGTCTCGCCGGAGCGATCTACGGCATCTCCTACAAGCTCCGGCAACGACGAGGTTATTCCATGGAATCCATGCTTTTTCTTTTCGCGCTCTTCTCGACTGTCTTTTCCGCCATCTTCAGTGTTCTGTTTCGCCAACCGCTCTGCTCCCCTACGGCCTTGCTGCTCGGCCTGCCCTATGGCCTCGTGATGATGGCATCGCTGATTCTGTATTTCACCGTAACCGAACGAGCACGGCTCAACATTACATGGATGGTGATCCAACTCAGTGTTCTCGTCCCCTTTTCCATCAGTCTGATCGTCTATGGTGAGCGAGTTGAGCCTCCTGCAATCTACGGACTCGTTTGTATCTTTGTCTCCCTGCTCACATTCGGAATCGGTCGATTGCGGGGAACATCACCATCTTCCGTTCCAGATCGACGCACCGGCTATATGCTGTTGCTCGCCTCGGTATCTACTGGTCTGGCCATGAGCTTCACCAAGTTCTACGCCGCTTTCGCGCAGGAGGAGGGTATCTTCGCTCTGTTCTTCTACCGCGGTTTGAGCATGGTGACGGCGGCAGTGATATTCATCAAGCTGAGATCAAAGCCTGTAGTTCAACACAGACCTCCCCGCGGCCAATTCATCCTGTCCGCGGTGATGAGCTTGTGCGCCGTTCTCCTGGGGGCTTTCATCATTCTCGCCCTGCAGGATACCAGCGGCTCGGTGGCGTTTCCCCTGCGCGGTGTAATAAATGTACTGACGGTTTTTTTCCTGTCGTTTCTTCTTTTCGGTGAACGCTTCACCCTTCTCGAAGGATTGGGTTCGGTATTTGCCATTGGTGGAATCGCCCTGGTCTCCGCCTCGGTGGCATAGAGGCATTGATTTGTCAGGATACCCCCGCTTCCAGCAGCTCGCACAGGCGCCGGTAATCCATAAACTCGGCCCCGGCGCCAAGTGAGGCGAAGGCCGCCTCTGCGCTGGGAGAAAAGAACACCCGCGGCGCCCCCTGGGCTCCGGCCTCCAGTATGACCAGGCGCCGGGCCCGGCGGGCCAGTTCGAGATTTCCCTCGTTTCCCGGCCCGATAGGGAAACTGCAGAGAATCGTCAGATCCGCCGCCTCGACCATCGGGAACGCTTTCTCCAGATCCTCCGCCTCTATGTGTGAGAAGGCTCCGGCTGTCAGAGACGGGACTTCCAGGGCCTGCCACAATTTCTGGTCCGCGTCGTATTCATGGGCAATCCCTCCGGAGATGCGATAACCGAGGCGGACCAGCTCCCGGGTCAGGTTGACCGCGCTGCCCGCTCCCCCGATCACGTGGATCAGGGGCATCGGGCGGCGGCCTGTCCGGGTGCGTGGCGCCACGTTCACCACCAGGGCTCCCGTAGACGTGTTTCGGGTCACCACTGTCCTGGTCTCGTACACCGGGTCGAGCCTTTCGCTTATCAGCACCTCCTCCGGCCTTCCCTCCGTGGCGACCCTGCCCCTGTGCAGGAGGATCAGACGGTCGCAGTATTGAGAAGCGATGTTCAGATTGTGCACCGCCGCAATCACGGCTTTCTTCTCTCGGGTGAGCTCACGGGCCATTGAGAAAAACTGGTCCTGATGCTTGATATCCAGGTTGGAAGTCGGTTCATCCAGGAGTAGCAGCTCCGTTTCCTGGACCAGGATCTTGGCAAACAGGACCAGCTGCCGCTCACCTCCGGACAGCTCGTTGAGCCAGCGTTCTTCGAAACCCGCCAGCCCGACGTATGCCAATGCCCGCCGGGCCTTCTCCACATCCGATTCGCTCTCCCGCCGAAACCTGCCCAGGAAAGGATAGCGGCCCATCAGAAGGATATCGAGAACCGGATAGGGAAAAACAGTGGTGGTCTCCTGGCTCAGATAGGAAACCCTGCGGGCCCGCTCCCGGAGCCGGATCTCCTGAAGCCTGCGGTTCTCCAGCAGAATCTGCCCCCCGGTGGGAGACAGGACCCCGATCAACAGACGAAGCAGCGTGCTTTTTCCCGCGCCGTTGGGACCGACCAGGCCGACGAACTCCCCCCGCTTCACGCGGATGCTGATCCGGTCGATGATCCGTCTGTCCGCAACGTCGAAGGATACGGATCGCGTTTCGATCAGATTCTCAGTCATAACCGAAACCCCTCAATCCCTTTCGCTGGTAGCGGATGATCAGATACAGGAAGTAGGGGCTTCCCAGCACGGCCGTGATGATACCCACCCGGATCTCGAAGGGAGGGATGAGTATCCTTCCCAGCAGATCCGATGCTAGCAGAAACAGGGCTCCCCCGACGGCGGACACCGGCATCAGCAGCCTGTGATCCGGACCGATCAGCATGCGGAACAGGTGGGGTATGAGAAGTCCGACGAAACCCACCGGACCGCTGATGGAGATGGCCATCCCGGTGATTACAGCCGTGATTGCCAGTATGATCCTCTTGGTGCGCTCCACGTGCATACCAAGAGAATGGGCGCTCTCCTCTCCCAGGGCGAACAGGTTCAGCTCCCGGTTGAACAGGTACAGCACGGCAATACCCGGCAGCAAAATCGGCAGGGGCAGCAGCACGTGCTTCCACATCCGTCCCTCCAGTCCGCCCATGGTCCAGAAGATGAACTGGCTGACTTCATACTCCCGGGAAAACAGCAGGATCGCCGAGACGAGCCCGTTGAACAGGGATGATATGGCCAGTCCGGCCAGCACGACGAACAGCAGAGAGGTCTTTCCCTTGTAGCTGGAGACCAGGTAGATCAGGGTGGAGGCGAGCAGCGCACCGGCTATGGCCAGCAGGGGAAGGAAAAACATATTCACCGCGAACAGGCCCGTGCTTACCGCGATCACGGCGCCGAGACTTGCTCCGGTGGACACTCCCAGGATATCCGGGCTGGCCATCGGATTCCGAAACAGCCCCTGCATGGCCACTCCGCCCATTGCCAGGGCGGCACCTACCAGAATCGCGGCCAGGACGCGGGGCAGGCGGATGTGGAGGACGATGTTGCGCTGCATCTCCGCAGGGGGCTCGACGGAGCGAAAACCGATGCCGTTGAGAAAAAGCCTCAGGATGGAGGACGGCGAAACCCGCACCGCACCGCTTCCGATGGACAGGAGAATGAGTGCCGCCAGCAGCAGGATGAGAAGCAGCAGGATCGCGGTTTTTCGCTGTCGCATGGTCTGTAGTTTCACCCTCCACCCGGTCGGGGCACGATCACTCGGCAAACAGCCGGGGATAGGCCAGTCGCGCCAGGTACTCCACCGCATCGAGGATGTACTGGGAAGTCGCCGCCTTCAGCCCTCCGGGCATCTGATAGACCCGGTCCTCCCTGAGCGCCGACAAGCCCTGGAGGGCGGGATCCTCTGCGATCTGCCGGAAAAACGCATCGGCACCGCCGGGATTCCCGTACACCCAACCGGGAAGGATCAGGATATCCGGATCCAGCTCCAGGATCTTCTCTTTGGAAAGGGGAACCTGTCCCCACTCATCAGCGGTGAACGTGCCTACCGCGTTGATCAGTCCCGCCTGCCGGATGACCTCATCCCAGGAGCTGCCCGCCCCTTGCGCCGCACCCCAGGTCGCGTAGTCCATCACCGTCAGCCTCTGATCCTCTGCCACGGCCGCGACCCTGCGCCTGATCCGGGACAGACGCCTGTCCATCTCATCGATCACGGCCTGTCCCTCCTGCACGGCATCTACCAAGCGGGCGACGGCCTGGATTTTCTCCTGGATCGCAGGAACGCTCAGCGCGGTGGCGATCTGATATACGGAAAACCCCGCACCCCGCAGCTGAGCCACTTTCTCGGCCTCGTGCCAGTCTGCAACGAAAACCAGGTCCGGCTGCAGTGAAAGGATCACCTCCACGTTCAACGTCAGTTTGTGGGGGATATCCGCAACCCTGTCCGCAATGTTGGAGATCGTCGGATCCGCGGCGAAGGAGGTGACCCCGATCAAACGCCGATGATCTACCAGATCCACGAGGACATCATCGCTGAAGGAGGTGAGGGAGATGATCCGCACGGGCCTGCGCTCCAGTCGAACCATGTGGCCGGTGTCATCCTCCACCTCCAATGGGTAGGAGTCGGATTCCGCAGTTTCCAGGCTGTTCGGGCTGCGCAGAGCACTCCCTCCCTGTTCCCGCTGTCCCGCGGCAAATCCAGGTGCAGAGAGGAGTATGCAGGCGGTCAACAGGAGCAAAAGCGATCTGTTCATGGAACACCTCCTGCAAGTTGCTCGCGTACAGGCATAGCCCTGCTATCTTTGAAGCGAGGTCCCAACGTCTCCTGGCTTCCGGATCATCCTCTGCACTCAAGCCTTCCCGGTTACCCAGTGGCTGCCCGTAGAGCGCTCGTTCCCGGTTACAGTGGCGCGTCCGCGGCGGACTTTCACCGCCTTCCGCTGAAGGATCAAGACAAACCCTAACAGAGCAGCTCTACGGATGTCAAGCTGACGGCTTAGGACGTTGCCGCGGAAACGTCATCCCGGCAGGGCGGGGGTGCTGCGGACGTTGTGCTTTTCGCTAAGGAGGGGCTATACTGGCATGAACCCACCTACTGCACGGGGAGGAACCGATCATGTTGAAAACGAGCGTACTCTGGACCCTGAAGATCTCGAATCTGCTCGCCTTCCTGGCCACCATCGCGGTCAACGCGATGGCCAACGCCCTGCCGATCAACGGGAAAACGACGGGGGAGCTCTCCGATATGTACCCGAACCTGTTCGTCCCCTCCGGCTTGACCTTCTCGATCTGGGGGCTCATCTATCTCCTGCTGGCCGCTTTCATCGTGTACCAGGTGGCCGCCTCCGGCCGGATCTCGGCGGATTTCCTGCAGAGGATCGGTCCCCTGTTCATCCTGTCTTCAGCAGCCAATATCGGCTGGATCTTTCTCTGGCACCATCAGCGGGTCTCCGCCTCTCTGGCTGTGATGCTGGTGCTCCTGGCCAGCCTGCTGGCCATCTACCTTCGCCTCGGCATCGGGGTGCAGGCATCCTCATGGACCGAGAGGCTCCTGGTGCAGCTTCCCTTCAGCGTGTACCTGGGCTGGATCACCGTGGCCACGATCGCAAATGTGACGGCCGTGCTGGTGCACGCCGGATGGGATCGTTTCGGAGCTTCCGAGGAATTCTGGACCGTCGTGGTTTTGATCGTTGCCACTGCAATCACGCTGGCCGTGCTGCTCACCCGCCACGATCTGTTCTACGCCCTGGTGATCCTCTGGGCGTTCATCGGGATCCTGATCAAACGCCTTGCCGTAGATGCCTCGCCGAGCAGGGCCATCATCGTCACGCTGGCGGCGGGGATGGCGGTGATCGCCGCAGTCGCGCTCGCGCGCATCCCCCGCTGGCTGCACACCTGAGCGCCCGGAGCCGGGGGCGAAACGAAAGCAGCGCAGACCCAGCTCGCCGAACTAGACGGCCCGCACCTGGACGGCCACCGAGTGCGTCCTGGAACTCCGGCTGGGCTCGGTCGGGACCGTCGAGGTAAGGATGTTCGCCGCGCCGGCGGTGTCGACGCCATCCGCTCCGATGCGCGGCCACATCCCGGCCAGCAGGCTCACTACGCCGGGCATGATCCGGTCCGTTATCCGAACCTCGACTCGGATCTTGCCCTGCGGGCTTTCCACCTCCACCCGGCTGTTCCGACCGATCCCCCGGTTCAGCGCGTCCCGAGGATTCATCCAGAGCTCCTGGCTTTCCCGCTCCGCGAACCAGGGATCGTTGGCGTACTGGGAGTTGACGCGGTAGCGCGCATGGGGGGTGATCATGTACAGGGGATAGGCAGGTGTGGGTTGAAATCCGCGCCAGGTAGGAACCTCGGAAAAGCCCAATTCGGCGTAGGGCCGGGAGGCGATCTCGATTCGTCCCGACGGGGTGTCCAGGGGATGATCGTCCGGATCGGAGACGAAATCGGACAAGCCGCAGCGTTCCTGGTCGGCGCCAATGTAGATGCCGGTGCGGCGGAACTCGTCGATATCGGAAACCTCCGAATCCTGGAGAAAGCGCTCCAGCCATTGCCCGGCGCTGCGTCCCCGGGAAAACTCTTCCCCGAAGCCCAGCCGGTCGGCCAGCTGGCAGAAGATCGTGTAGTCATTCCTGGTGTTTCCCACGGGCTCGATCGCCCTGTGGGAATACAGCAGATGATTGGTTTCCGGAAAAACGACGTCTTCCCGCTCCAAAAACGTAGTTACAGGCAGCACCACGTCGCTGCAGCGGGCCGTGGGCGTCAGGAAGTATTCGTGACTGACCGCCAGTTCCACTCTTTCGAAGGCGCGGATGTTCCTGTTCACGTCGCTTCCCGTGCAGACGTAGTTCCCCCCGACGTTGTAGATGGCTCTGATCTCCGTCGGGTATCCTCCCGCCCTGCCTTCGAGGACCGCATCGGGCCAGCAGTACACGGGGACGCCCGCAGGCTGCGGCGTCGGGGGTACCGGCATCCGCGGGCATCGGGGTCCTGGAAGACGGCTCCAGATATTGGTGCCCGAAGACCCGCCGGGCACACCGACGTTGCCGGTAGCGGTCTGCAGGGCAACAGCCATCCTGACGGCCTCCTCCCCGCCGATCGTTCTCTGGATGGACAATCCCGGGATCAGAGCAGCCGGCCTGCTCCGTCCGTACAGACGGGCCAGCTCGACCACCGTTTCCGGAGGAACCCCGCAGATCTTCTCCGCCCAGAGGGGGGTTTTGGCCTGCCCGTCGTCCAACCCGAGGATATGGCGCTCCAGGGCATCGAATCCGACGCTGATTCGCCGGATGACCGGCCTGTCGATCCGATCCTCGCTGATCAGCACATGCAGAACGGAGGCCATGAGCGCCGTATCAGTTCCCGGAAGCAGGGGGATCCAGCGGTCGGCAAGACGACGAGCCGTTCGGCTGCGGCGCGGGTCGATGACGATCACCGGAACGCCTCTGCGTTTCTGCTCGCGGATGCGAGCAGCCAGCTCGCAGCCGAAGCGGGTATCCTCCACATTGGCGCCCCAGAGCAGAATCAGGCGGGAGAACCTCAGGGTGGCTGGATCGATCCCGCTGCGGCGCACATGGCCGGGACCGAACAGGTAGGGGGCAACGAAGCTCTCCGCTCCCGAGCTGTAGCTTCCCGTGGTATCGGTGAAGCCGCCGAATCCGGCGAGGAATCGCCTCGACAGCAGCTCCGTGTTGTGAACGGCTCCCCGGCAGGATCCCGAGCCGCCCAGCCGCAGAACAGCCTGCGGTCCCGGGCTCTGGCGGACCCTTTCGAGCCCCCGGCTCACGATCCGCAGGGCTTCGTCCCACCCGACCTCTCGAAACTGTCCCGAGCCGCGGGGGCCGGTGCGAACCAGCGGAGAGCGCAGCCTCTCGGGGTGATACACAGCCCGGCCCATCTGGTAGCCCCGTACACAGCCGCTCATGTGAGAGGGTCGCAGGGGATTGTCGCGGATCCGCAGCAGCCTGCCGTCCGCCACTTCGGCCACCAGGGGACAGCCGGCACCGCAGTCTTTGTTGCAGGACACGGGCAGCCGCTGTGTCTGTTTCACCGGTAGCCGCCTCAGAAGAGGATGTCGAGAGAGATGAGCAGCCACATCCCCGCGCCGATCCCCAGTCCGAGCAGATAGCCGGCAAGCACGTCGTAGAGATAGTGCACGCCCAGAGCGATGCGGGACAGTCCCACCAGAACGGTCCAGAGAAGCAGCGCCCCGCCGATCAGCGGCCGTCCTTCCGCCAGGACGATCAGGGCGATGGCGATTGTCCGGGAGGCATGGCCGGAGGGAAAAGAGTGGGGATCGGTCTTCCTGTAAAAAGCCCCCCAATCCCCTTTCGGACGCCGCCTGCGGAAACCGAACTTGAGAGCCGCGGTGAGGACAACCGTAAGGGCAAAGCCGGCGGCAAGGGGGATGGCGATGCTCTGGCGGGAAAACTCCTGCCACCACCACAGGGCGAACAGGCAGGGAACGAGCACGGTGGAGTCGGCGGAATGGGCGATGATCGCGAGCACCGTCCGGCTGACAGGCCCGCCAGCCAGCGCCTGCAGCCGCTGGCTCGTGGTCGTGTCGAAGCGTTTGAATGATCTCAGGCTCACGGACCCGATTATAGTCGATCCTGAGCGGCCTGGGCAACGAAGTTGATGGGGGAAACCGCTCCCCTTTTCATTCGTCGGCGCAGCCGAGGGCAGCACTCACGGACTCCTCGAGAGACATCGACTGTCCGGCGGACCACTGTTCGGGGTACATTTGCTGGTATTGCCTGAAGGCCGTGTCCAGCTCCTCGCTGCAGCTGATGGCACAGGGATGTCCTACGAAAACTTCGAGCAGCGACCGGTAAGCGCCCAGCAGTCGGGCCGCCTGGTGATGATTCCCGGCCGTCCGTCTCGCCATCCCCATCCTGCTCAGCATGAAAACGGTATTGCCCCGATCTCCCAGAGCGTGGAAAAGCTGCATGCTTTCCTTCAAATACTCCTCGGCGTCGCAGACATCGCCGAGGTGGCATGCCGTCGTCCCCAGACCCTCCAGGCTCCAGGCGGCCATCCATCTGTCCCTCAGTGAGCGGAAACCCTTCAGCGCTTCCTGGTAGCGGGGGCGAGCTTCCTCGTACCTGCCCGTCTCTCTGAACAGATCCCCGAGTCCGTTCAATCCATGAGACACGCCCCATAAATTACCGAGCCTGCGGGAGATGCTCACCGCCTCTTCCAGCTCTGCCTGCGGCGAAAAGCCTTCGAATTTCCCGCCGGTGGTGGCGTAGGCCCAGATCAGCGCGATGGAGATCTGCAACGGATCTCCCACCTCACGGGCGATCCTGACTGCCTGCTCGCAGTCACGGTCGCCTGTGGACCGATCGCACAGCCAGCGTTCGGCGACTCCCAGATCCGCCAGCACCATTCCTTCCCCGGCACGATCACCCTCCGCTCGGAACAGCTGCAGGCTCTGATGATACCGGTCACAGGCCAGTGACCATCTCCCCTGGATGAAGAACATCCACCCGAGAGCGTGCAAAGCTTTCGCCTCGAGTACGGTGTATCTTTCAGAGGCTGCCGCCTCGAGGGTCTGCTCCAGCAACCGCTGCCCCTGATGGAAATGACCGTACCGATACCAGAACCATTTGAGGGAAATCGCCAGCTGCAGCGCCTTCTTTACCCTGCGGGACTGCAGCAGCCAGGACAGCGCGGCATGCAGGTTGTCGATTTCCAGCTCCAGTGTATCGAGCCAGCTCAGCTGGTCGCAGCCGTGCAGCTGCTCTTCCGCCTCCAGCGCCAGGCTCAGATAGTAATCGGCGT
>JAFGQJ010000127.1 GCA_016935715.1 Spirochaetales bacterium | reverse complement strand
GAAGTAGGCCGCGTTCGGTAGATCATCCACGTCGGTGGTGATCTCGTCAACCCGGGGCAGGGGATGCATGATCACGATTCCCTTCCTACCCTTCCGGACCAGTTCCCGGGTCAGCACGTAGCTTCCCTTCAGGCGCTCGTATTCCGCGGGGTCGTCGAAGCGCTCCCGCTGGATGCGGGTCATGTAGAGGATGTCCGACTCCTGCAGGGCTTCCTCGATACTCTCCGTTTCCTTGACCGGAACCCCGAGCTTCTTCACATCGGCGGTCACGTGATCCGGCATGGCCAGGTCTTTCGGAGAACAGTAGATATAGGATGGATTGAACGGTGCCAGGGCGTAGGAGAGGGAGTGCACGGTGCGTCCGTATTTCAGGTCCCCCACCATCCCGACTTTGAGATTCTCCAGGGTTCCCTTCTCCTTCTGAATGGTGTACAGGTCGAGCAGGGCCTGGGTGGGGTGCTGTCCCGAGCCGTCACCGCCGTTGATCACGGGGATCTCCACCGCATCAGCGATGATCCTGGCCCCTCCGGTCTGCGGCTGCCGCACGACGATGCAGTCCACGTATCCTTCCACGGTGCGGGCCATGTCCGCCAGGCTCTCTCCCTTGGCGGCGGAGGAGCTCTTGGCATCCGCTACGGTGATCGAGCGGGCCCCCAGCCGCCGGACCGCCGTCTCGAAGGACAGGCGGGTGCGGGTGGAGGGCTCGAGGAATATCACCGCCACCAGCTTGTCTGCGAGCAGGTCGGACACGTGCTCCTTCCTGACCATTTCCTCCATCCCGGCGGTGACTTCCATGATCTGCAGGAGATCGTCCCTGGACAGATCCTCCGTGCTGAGAATGTCTCGTCCTTCGAAGCTCATTTCGTTTTTCTCTCCTTTTTAGCGATCTTCGTGGCTGCCGATTTTATAGCACGAATGATGTTGGTGTAGCCAGTGCAGCGGCAGAGATTGCCGCGGATGGCCTGCTTGATCTCTTCGGTGCTGGGATCGGCTTTGACATCCAGCAGGGCCTTGGCGCTGAGAATCATGCCCGGTGTGCAATAGCCGCACTGCACCGCTCCCTCATCGATGAAGGCCTGCTGAATGGGATCGAGGGATCCGTCTTGCTCGAGGCCTTCGATAGTCGTGATCTTCCTGCCGTCGGCCGTAAAGGCCAGGGTCTGGCAGGAGAGAATGGCCCTGCCGTCGAGCAGCACCGTGCAGGCGCCGCATTCTCCGATGCCGCAGCCGTACTTGGTGCCCATCATGCCGAGCCGATCCCGAATCACGTTGAGCAGGATCTCGTTCGGCCTGACCTCCAGGGCATAGTCCCTGCCGTTCACATTCAGCGTAATCGCGATGCTCATCCTTTGCCTCCCGACCTGCTCCAGGCTTCCTGCAAAGCTTCCTGCACCAGCAGGGAAGCGATCCGGCTGCGGTACCCGGCGGTCGAGCGGACGTCATCGATCGGCGTGATGTCCCCCTTCACCAGCTCCGCTGCCTCATTAATCAGCCGTTCGCTGTATTTCTGACCTTCCAGGGCGCCTTCCACGCTCGGTGCTCTGAGCGGGGTCGGGGCCACCGATCCCAGGGCAACCCTGGCTTCACGGATGCGGTCGCCCTCCCGCTTGACGAAGGCGGCGCAGTTGATCTTGGCGATGTCCAGGCTGACCCTGGCCAGGCGCCGAAAAGCGGAGCCGCAGTGTTGCCCCGGCAGAGGCAGGATCACGCTGCGCACCATCTGGCCCCGCTTCAACACGGTTTTCTTGGGGCCGGTGAAGAATCCTCCGATCGGCAGACGGTTGTGTCGGACTTCATCGGAACCGTCGAGAGTGCTGATCTCCACCTCCGCGTCCAGGGCGAGGAGGATCGGGGGGGTATCGGCGCCCGGAGAGGCGTTGCAGATGTTCCCCGCCAGCGTGGCCATGTTGCGGATCTGGGTTCCCCCGATCACGTTGATCGCCTCCCCCAGGGCGGGGTACCGGGAGACGACCTGCCGATCCTGCTCGATGACGCTCAGGCGCGCGCCCGCTCCGATGGCAAGGAAGCGCGCCTCCACGGTGATGAAATCCAGGTCGGCGATCCCCAGGATGTAGACCAGGCGGCCGGGCATGGCCGTGTTGGTCTTGATGTTGTTGAGCAGGTCGGTGCCTCCGGCCAGGACCTGCGCCCCTTCCTCCCTCAGGGCGTCAAGGGCATCTTCCAGACTGCGGGGCATGCTGGCTTCGAAATCCAGACTGATGACTCGGGTACTCGACATCGCGCTTCTCCCTGTTCGTCCTAGCCCGCCGCAACCGGCTGCGGCTTTCCGGCTGCCTTCCGTTTATCCATATCCTCCTGGACCGCTCGGAGGATGTCTTCGGGGATAATTGGCAGCTTCGTGAACCAGATGCCGGTGGCATCGTGGATGGCCGCTGCCACTGCTGCGGGAACCGGGTTCAGCGCAGCCTCCCCGATGCCCTTGGCTCCCATCGGGCCGGTGGGCTCGTAGGTGTGAGCGAAGAAGACTTCGAATCCTTCCGGATCGGGCAGATCCATGGCTCCGAGCATCTTGTAATCGGTCAACAGCCCTCGATTGGTCAGCTGACCGGTATGGGGGTCGTAGTCCGTGTCCTCCAGCAGGGCCATGCCGGCTCCCCGGTAGAATCCTCCCTGGAGCTGCCCCCTGGCCAGAGCCGGATTGATCACCGTGCCGGCGTCGCTTCCGGCCACCACCCGCAGGATGCGAACCATGCCGGTGGCCATGTCCACCTCCACTTCGACGAAGAAGGTGGTGTAGGCGGGAGGGCAGTTGACCTTGCGCACGCTTCGGGCCGAGATGGCCGTGCCCCAGTCGTTGTTCATGGCCGTTTCCGCCGCCTCCCGGATGGTGATGTTCTTCTCCGGCATCCCCTCCACGTAGATGATCCCCTCCG
>JAFGQJ010000126.1 GCA_016935715.1 Spirochaetales bacterium | reverse complement strand
CCGCGCCTGGCCCTCGGGATGTCGTGGATCACGTGGATGATGGATACCAGGTCGAAGGTTTCGGCGGGCAGACCCAGCTCCGTGATCTCTCCGCGCAGGACCCTGGCGTTGGCACAGCCCCGCAGCCGCTGCTTCGCCCGCCCGGTGAAATACGAAGATACGTCGACCCCGGTTACATGCCCGCCCCGGTCAAGGCCGGCGGCGATGCTCCGCGTGCTCACCCCGCCGCCGCAGCCGAAGTCCAGGACCTCCTCGTCGCCGCGAAATCCTCCCATGCTTCGGAAAAACGGCCCGTAGTACAGCGGGCCGCCGATCAGGGCCTTGAGACCATCCTCGAAGCGAAACAGGGCCGAGGGGTTGTCGAAATCGAATCCGCCCGGATTGAACTCTCTGTTCATTCGTCGTCCTCCGCGTGCACGGCCCGCCGGCCGTGGGTCTACCTGAATAGACGCAGCAATCCCTGTCAGTATTGTATGGATGATCCCGGCGGCCCCTACATCCAGCCGCGGCTGCGCAGGTAGTCGCGGTTGGCCGCGATCGTCTCGGGGCCTCTGCCGCGGACGAATCCTTCCAGGATTACCGTACCCCGGTAGCGTTTGGCCAGGGCTTCCAGAGCCCGGTTGGCGTCCATCGATCCGCGCCCCAGAGGAACGTGGGTCGTCGCCGGCGAGAAATCACTGAGATGGGCGTGGACGATCCACCGCCCTTCGATCCGCCGGAAGAACTCCTCGTGCTCCATCACAGTCTGGATGTGGGCAAGATCCACGGTCAGCCCCAGGTGCTTCCACCCCCGGCTCATCAGGGGGTGAATGTCCTCCGGTCCGACGAAGCGTTCCCTGGACCGTTTTTCCATCGCTTCGATCCCCACCTTCACCCCCGCCTCGCCCGCGATCCGTTCCAGATAGGCAAACGCCTCTTCCAGCAGCCGCCGGTATTCATCCAGGTCGCCGCGGGAGGAGGACAGCCTGCCCGCGTGGACGACCACCGGTGCTGCCCCCAGCCTGGCGGCCACCTGCAGGGACTCCTCGATCTGGCGAAGGGACTCCCGGCGGATTCCCGGATTGGCCGAGGTGACGTTCACGTCGTAGGAGGCTGCGTGAAGGCTCAGGCACAGGCCCAGACGCCCGGCCTCTCCTCTGATCTCTTCCGGGGATTCCGAGGTTTTCCACAGGTGCTCCATCCAGATCTCGGCGGCGCCAAAACCACTCCGGCCGATGAACCGGAGGGCTTCCTGCACGGAGTACTCCTGGAAGAACCAGGTCGAGCAGCCGAAACGAAGATCCTTCATGGTGCCTCAGCGAGCCCCTCAGCCGAAGTACCTGTCGCCGGCCAGCTCCACGTAGATCCGCTCATCCACCTCGAACTCCTCCCCCTGCTGGCTCTTGGCCTTGAGGATCTGTCCCTGGATGTTGAGCAGATAGGTGACCGCGTCGCCGAGAAACATCTTCTGCTCCACCCGTGCTTCCAGCGCTCCCCCGGCACGGCTCAGGCGCATCTCCTCGGGCCGGACCATCAGTTTCATTCGTCCCTCCTTGCCCTGCGGTTTCGCCAGCGGCAGGGGGAGCTGAGGCTCACCGACCAGGAAAACCCCCTCCGGCCTGACGTCCACCTCGAGGAAGTTGGCCGTGCCTATGAAATCCGCAATGAATTGATTGGAGGGTCGCTGGTAGATCTCCCTGGGGGTTCCGACCTGCTGGATCACACCCGAGTCCATCACCACCACCCGGTCGGACAGAACCATGGCCTCCAGCTGATCGTGGGTGACGAAGATGATGGTGATGCCCGTCTGCTTCTGAAGCGCCTTGAGCTCGAAGCGCATCTCCTCCCGCAGCTTGGCGTCCAGATTGGAGAAGGGCTCGTCCAACAGGAGAACTTTCGGCTGCATGACCAGGGCCCGGGCCAGAGCCACCCTCTGCTGCTGGCCGCCGGAGAGCTGGTTCGGGTAACGATCGATCAGCTCGGGCATCTTCACCATCTCCAGGGCCTGCTCCACCCGGCGGGTCATCTCCGCCCTGGGGATCTTCTTGATCTTCAAAGGATAGGCCACGTTGCGGTACACGTTCATGTGGGGCCACACGGCGTAGGACTGGAACACCATCCCCACCCCACGCTCCTCGGGAGGTACGAACACCGCCGCGTCCGACACGCTCCGCTCCCCGATCCGGATGGATCCGTTGTCCGGTCGTATGAATCCGGCTACCAGGCGCAGGCTGGTGGTCTTACCGCAACCCGAGGGACCGAGAAAGGTGACGAACTCCCCGTCGGCCACGGTGACGGAAAAACCGTCCAGGGCGACCGTCTGCCCGTAGAGTTTCCGCACGTCCTTTATCGTTACTTGTGCCATGCTCTGTGTCTCCTACATCTGCCCTTCTCGTTCCCCGCGCGGCGGAAGCAGCATCGCCAGGGTATCACCGCTGTGGGTCCGGCAGCGGCTGCGCAGGTATATCAGCAATCCCGCCTCCGGGGCGGCCACGGGCTCCGCCTCCAGGTTTTTCAGGGAAATCCAGGTCCCGATACGCTCACCTTTTCGAAGCTCCCTGCCCGGCTCGCAGGAGGGATAGAAGGCGCCCTCCTCCCATGCGCGGAGAAAGCTTCGATCGTCCTGCATGTGCATCCGCTCCGCGGGAGTGGGATCCGGCGGGGTCGCGGAGTCGACGCTCTCCCAGGAGAGGTAATTCCACCGGGCCAGAAGGGAGAGAATCCCCCGGATTCCCGCGTCGATATCCGCGGTCCAGGTGGTGATTCCGCCGCCCAACTCCAGAGCCAGCGCGGGAATTCCCCCGGCCAGGGCGGCCCGGGACAACGTCCCGGCCACGGCACCCTCCCGGGTTTTCCGGCGCAGCAGCGCGAAGGGCAACCCGGCGGCCGCCGCCGAGGGCGCATCGTCTTCCCTGAAAAACAGGGCGTGAGGCAGATAGCGGGCTTCCCCGGCAGAGTGCAGGTCCAGAAGGTGGGAGCAGCCTTCCAGGCGATCCAGGATCGCCCCGGCTATCGCCTGGGTCTGGCTCGGCCGCCCTTCGGCAGCGGCGGGCCCTGCGACGCTCGGTCCGGGAGAAGCAGGCCGGGTGAAGCACTCTCCCAGGTTCCGGCCGTCCGCCGGGTTCTCCCGCGTCTCCGCGGCAAAGCTCCGCGGATTGGCGACCGGGAGGATCTCGATCACACCGTGGATGTCCGACAGCCCGGCCAGGCGTTCGATCAGTGCGAAGGCCGTCCTGATTCCGGAGTGCTCTCTCCCGTGCACCCCGGCCACGATCAACAGGCGGGGACCTCCCCTGCCGTCCCCTCCTTCGAAGCGATGCAGCGGCAGCTTCAGAGATCGCCCGGGGCAGGCAACCTCGAGGGAGCTCCCGAAGGCCATCAGAATCCCACCCTCCCCTTGGTCAGCTTGCGGGTGGTGATGTTGGCCGCCAGCAGCACCAGCATCATGATCACCGCCAGAGCCGCGGAGGCCACGGTGTTTCCCGACTCCTGGAGATTGAAGACCATGACCCCGATGGTTTCCCGTCTGGTCGACCACAGGAGGATGGAGATCGTCAGCTCCCGCAGGGTCGGCATGAACACGAGAAACCAGCTGGCGAACAGGCCGGGCGCGATGAGGGGCAGCACGATGTCCCTGAAGGTCTGAAACCAGGTCGCTCCGGATATCCGGGCCGCTTCCTCCATGGACACGTGCACCTGCTGGAGAGAGGCTGAAGTGGTGCGCACGCCGTAGGCCAGGTAGCGCGCGATGTAGGCGACCAGCAGGATCCACAGCGTGTTGTAGATGCTCACTCCGATCAGGGGAAGCGGTTTCAACCAGGCCAGGATCATTGCCACCGCCACGACCGTACCGGGAAGGGCGTAAGGCATGCTGGAGACCAGATCGATGACTGCCCGCACCCGCAGCCTGGTCTTCACGACGATGTAGGCGAGCACGGCGCCCAGCAGGCTGATGATCGTGGCCGAGCTCAGGGCCAGGATCAGGCTGTTGCGGATCGCCCGGCGGGCGGCCCGGTTGACGAACAGAACATCGTGGAAGTTCTCCAGGGTCCAGTTCCTGGGAAGGGGCGGAATGCCCAGCGCCCTGATCAGCGAGGTCAGGATCACCGCGATCAGCGGCGCGAAGCTGGTGACCAGGACGATCAGGATCAGCATCGGAACGAGCCAGCCCTTGTGCCCGCCCAGGAGCACCAGATTCGGATGCATGCTTTTTCCGGATATCACGGTGTATTCTTTACGCCCCAGGTACAGGCGCTGCAGGATCAACCCCGCCCCTGCAACCAGCCCCAGCAGCACGGAAAGGGAAGCGGCCAGTGACAGGCTGTTGGCCTGGGAGCTCAGGACCACGGCCTCCCAGATCTTGGTGGTCAGGACGTAGTAGTTGGCGGGAAAACCCAGGATCGCCGGTATCCCGAAATTGGCGATGCTGGCGATGAAAACCAGAACCGCTCCGGACAGGATCGAAGGCATCATTAGCGGCAGGGTGATGTGGCGCATCACAGCGAACACGGGAGAGCCGGAGATCTGGGCTGCTTCCTCCAGCTCCGGGTTCATCCGTTCCAGCGCGCCCAGGGTCGTGATGTAGACCAGAGGATAGATGTGAAGGGTCATGACCGTGATGATCCCGTCGGCGCCGTAGAAGTTCCACAACGGCGCCTGGGCTCCGCTCAAAGCCATGTACGCCTTGTTCAGATAACCCACCGGCCCTAGCAGGATCCGCCAGGCGAAGGCGCCGATGAACGGCGGCGTGATGAAGGGCATGATGAAGGCGGTGCGGAAGAAATTTTTGCCCGGGCAGTCGGTTCTAGCCACCACCCATGCCAGGAATGTTCCCAGCACCGTCGCGAACAGCGTGGTGAGCAGGCTGATCTCCAGGCTGTGCCGCAGGGCGATGAAATTTCCCTTTTTCGAGAATATCCTCAGGTAGTTCTGAAAGGAAAACTGCTGGTCGAATTTGAAGCTCTGGATGACGATCTTGGCCAGAGGATAGACAACGATCACACCCAGAACCAGTATTGCTACCAGCAGGAGCAGGCGTTCCCGTATTCGAGAGGTCTGTATCATCTTTCGCTAAGAATCATCGCGACGAGCAGAGGGGAGGAGCGGCTCTGCACCCCCCTTCCCCTTCTGCCATCACGAGGCGTCTATTCCTCGCCGAACAGCGCCGTCCAGTGATCCTTCGTGTCCTGCCGCATCTCCTGGACCGCTTTCCAATCGGTGGGAAGCTTCTTGATCTTCCCCAGGGAGGGAGTGGCGGCGGGAGGCTCCACGTCCGTCCTCACGGGAATGAAATCTCCCAGCTCGACCATGGTCTTCTGTCCTTCCTGGGAGATCACATAGTCCACGAACACCTTGGCCGCCTCCGGATTCCCAGAGGCGTTGAACACGGCGATCGGGCTGGGAATGAACACAGCCCCATCCTCGGGCCAGACGTAATCCATGGGCGAACCTTTCGCTTTTGCTCCGCGAACCATATAGTCGAGCAGCACTCCCACGGTCAGCTCACCGGTGGCCAGCATGTCCCGCACCGTGGAGTTGTTGGCGATCTGCACGCCCCCGTTCGCCTTGAAATCCTCGAAATATTTCCAGTCGTACTCGTCGGCCAGGGTCTTGACCGCCGCCTCCGCCGCCCCCGAGCGAAGGGGAGAGGGGAATCCCAGCTTGCCGCCATAGGCCGGCTCGAGAAGATCCGTCCACTTCTTCGGCGGTGTGGCCACGCTGGTGTTGTAGCCGATGATCATGTTGATCAGCCGGCCCGCGTAGTAGTAGCCCTCCGGGTCTTTCATCTCCTTGGGAAGATTTTTCGCCTCGGTGGGGGTGAATTTCAGAAGCAGGTCCTGGTCCTTGAAATCCTCGTAGGTGGAGGGTTCGGCCACCCAGACCAGGTCAGCCTGTATGGCCCCCGCCTCTTTTTCCGTGGCAATCTTCGCCGTAACGGCGCTGGTTCCGGAGCGAAACACCTCCAGAGTGATCTCGGGAAATTTGGTCTGAAAGTCGACCTGGATCTTGTCGGCGATGGGCTGCGGAACCGAGGTGTACAGCGTGATGGTTCCGCCCAGGCCCTCCGGCGCCGCCTCCTGGCCTGCCCCCGCAAACAGCAGGGAGCCGCCGATCAAGAGCAGCGCGAATACGCATAACTTTTTCCTCATCTTCATTCCTCCTTAAAACTCCTTAAAATTGGATCTCGTGAGATCCCTTGCCGCGTAGATTCTATCATAGATG
>JAFGQJ010000125.1 GCA_016935715.1 Spirochaetales bacterium | reverse complement strand
GGGTCCATCGCGATGGCCGTGCTCAGATCCTGCACCGCGCCCTGCCGGTCTTTCAGTGCCGCCCGGCCCCGGGCACGGTCGGAGTAGTTCAGCGGGTTGCCGGGATCGGCATCGACGGCCCTGTCGAAATAATCGACCGCCTCCTGGTACCGCTGCTGCTCGAGGCACGAAACTGCCAGCCCGCGCAGGGCCGTCGGCTCCCGGGGATCCGCTTCGAGGGCCTTGTCGAACGATTGCCTCGCCCGATCATGCTCCCCGGCTTCCACCTGGAGGGTTCCCAGCGCCGCGAGAACACGGGCATTTCCTTCCTCTATTTCGAGGGCCCGTTCCAGGGCTTGTCTCTCCCGATCAGGCTCCCCGGCAAGCCGTTCCAGATGACCGAGGGTGAGCAGCGTTTCGACGGTCGGCCCCGATTCGGCGATCAGCAGCTCGAGCTCCTCACGAGCCTCCTCCGGCCGGTAGGCAGCCACGAGCAGGCGGGCAATGAGAAGCCTGTCGATCGCTGCATCCGGAAAGGTTTTCAGATAATCCCGATACTTCCTCAGGGCGCACTCGGGATTTCCCGCTTCGATGCAGTCCTGGATCTCCTGGTACGGCGGCTGCTGTTCTTCCTCCCTGACGGGGACCCCGGTGCATCCGAAGAGGCCCAGGAGCATGATGAGGATTCCGGCAGCCCGCATCCAGCGCATCAGCGTTGAGTGCATCAGAGTTGTTGAACCTTTGTCATCCCGATGATAGAATGAATCTTCCATGAAACGAAGGCTTTCCCCAATATACTACGTAATTCCCGTAGTCTATATCGGCGTAATCCTCTTTTTCTTGTTCATGCAATTCCATGCCAGGAAGGAGTTCTCCGAGAAGGTTGGGAGTCTGTCCGTGTCCGGAGTGTACGCCAGAACCCTGGGCGGCGGGCAGCGCATGAGGCATCTTCAGGTGCAGTTCCACGACCTGCGGATGGAGTTCTCGCCCTCTTCGAGCGCCATCGCCGGATTCGGTGCTTCCCGGCAGAAGAAGCTTGCCCTGGAGTCCTACGCTCAATTCCCCGGCGGCTTCGAGCTGATCTTGAGTGAGGAGGCGGCCCTTCGTTTCGTGGTGGAGGGAGAGCTCGGCGACCGCGTGGTCATCACGCCGATTATTCCCCGTCAGCTTCAGGGAATGCGAACGCTGTCGATACCGTTCAGCTTTACAGAGGGTTCATTGGAGGCGGCGAAGGGGATCCCGCTGCTGGTTCACAGAGGGCCGGCGGGCACCCTGTACGTATCCCTGGGCAGCGGTTCGCAGATCGACGCGGAGGAGCAGCGCTTCCTCCTGCGTACGGAAACAGACGGCAGCTCGATCGTCGTGGAGCGGTTGCTGGAGGAGGCGGATCCCTATCTGTACTGGTTTTCCCGCGATTTCCGGCTGGTGGGCCAGGAGGAGCTCGCCGGAAAGGTGCAGTCCTATCTCGACGGTGCCTACAGGTACTGGAACGGCGTACTCCTCAGCGATCCGGGAAGCGGGGAACTGATCGGGGAGCTCGGGACCTCTCTGATCTCGGAGGCGGTCAAAAGGGGAGAATACCGCAGGATCCTGGCGGTGATTTCGCGAAATCTCCGTCAACTGCTGGCGGAAAACGCCGACAACCCGGCACTGTACAACAGTGCGGCCTACCTGGGAAATCTTCCCTCGTTCTTGAGTGCGCGCCAGCGCAGCGCCGCTCAACAGACGGAGAGGATAACGGAGCTGATCAGGGGGGCGGACTTCAGGGTTTTCAGAACGCCCCGGCTGCTGCGCTTCATCCTCGCTCACGCCCCCTTTTCTCTGGTGGAAGAGGTCCTCCGCCTGGCAGACAGCGTGCAGCTGGAAACGGCGGATACGGACACCCTGGTCCACCTGGTCAACGTGTATCTGGAGGAGGTGGAGTACCTCGATGTGGGCGAGATGACCCTGTCGCGGATCTCGGAGATCATCGATCGCTTCCTGATGCATGCGATCGTGAAAACACCCCTTGGACTTTTTCTCGGCACCTCCGAATCAGCCGCGGGAGCCGAGGCGGCGGAATTCGATCTGTACGATTCAATTCTGGCCGGCAGGGCTCTGATCGGGGCGGGGAACGCGCTGGATCGAGATTCCTACGGATCCGTCGGCCGGTCCCTGATCCATTCGGCTTTGGATCTCGCCGATGCTGAAGGGTTGCTGCCCAGGCGGATATCGATTCGAGACGGGAATGCCCTGCCGAAGGGGCAGCCCCTCTATCCGCAGTCGATCTACCGGCTGCTCCCGGGTTCGCGCTACACCCCCGAGGAGTATCCCCTCTACTCCTACCTGTATCCCGGAAGCTGGGTATGGACCGTTTCCCGGCTGATGGATGTAGAGATAAGCGAAAACCGGTACCGATTCTCTTTCTCCTTTCCCACCGGGGATACCCATTACCTGCTGATCCAGGGGATTCGGCCGATGACATCCGTGAACATGCACGGGATTCCCTGGAAATCGGATCCCGAATATTTTCGCTATACCGACGGCTGGCTCTACGACGAGGGTACCCAGACCTTGTACGTGAAGATGACCCACCGCGCGGAAACCGAAGAGCTGGTGCTGAGCTACTGAAGCGCCGGCCGTCATGCAGGGCAGCCCGAGCGCGGTTGCCGCTGAGCAGCTCTGTCTATACATTGTAGGTATGAGCGGCAAAACTGCAATACTGGACGTCAACGGCGCCAGCTGCGCCTCTTGCGTATATGCCATAGAGCACCTGGGCAGAAAGGTTCAGGGTGTGTCGGACGTGCGGGTGGACGCCGCACACCGGGAAATCCACGTGCGCTATGCGGGAAACCCCGGTTCCCTGGAAAGGATCGCCGAGGTCGTCAAACGACTGGGCTACGATGCCAGGGTGCGCTGGGAGAGCGTCGGCTGATCTGACGCGCTTTGGCGCCCCCGGCGGCGCAGTGCGGCCCTGAGGTTCTCCTCGAGGTGTGTTGCCAGAGCTCCGCGTAGACAATATACTTTCTGTCCGGACCACGGCCTATGAGAAAACCACCGGATCGGACACTGCTGCGTCTCCTCGATCATAACTGGAACCGCAGAACCCTCAGCGCCGTGTCCTATGTCTGCGAGCATTTTCTGTTCAGGGGCTGCTTCAGCGACGTGGATGTGATCGGCCTGGAAGGCATCAAGAGGAAGGTCGAGGCGGGCAAGCGGCTGATTTTCATCCCCGATCACCAGAGCGAGTACGACTGGCTGCTGCTGCAGAGCAGGCTGTTTCTGGCCGGCATACGGACCGTGATTCAGGCCGGGGACAACCTGTTCATCGGGCCTCTCGATCCGATCCTCCGCGGCTGCGGCGCCTTCATGAGCGTGCGGGACAGGCATGCATTCTATTCGAGCCACTGGCTGTACAATCTCCTGGGAAAATCCCTGGGCAAGAGACCGATCGTCGTCGATCGGGACAGCTATGCGCGCCTGTACCTGAAACAGCTGAGACGCATTTTCGGAAGGGAGCGGTTCAACCTGCTCGTCTTCCCGGGCTACGAAACCGATCCCTACTCCGGCGTGGTGAAGTACGGTCGTTCATACAGCGGCCTGTTCAATCCCCTGTCGCCCTACATCTTCATCACCGTTTCCAAAGTGCTGCGGGAACTGGGAATCCGGAACGCCGAATACATTCCGGTGTCCATATCCTACGAGCGGGTTCCCGAGGATGTGCTGTTCCGGGAATTCCGGGCCAAGACCCACAGGCCGGCGATGGGCAAATACATCTACGATCATTACTACACCTTTTTCAAGGCCCCCTATTCCAAGGAGCTGCGCCAGGAGAAGTCGAGGGTGTGCATGAAATTCGGGGAGGGGATTCCCACGGATTTCAGCTGCCGGGCCAGGGAGTTCGCCGAAACCGTGCGCTTCGAGATTGCCAAGCTCACACGGGTGTACGAGACCACGCTGATCTTTCACTCCATCGAAAACCGATTTACCCTGCCCAAAAGGGATCTGAAGCTGAACGTGGTTCACAACATCAAAAAGCTGCAGAGCCTGGACGTCGACTGCACACCCCTGCAAAAGGGACCCGACCAATACCTTACCATCGACACCATGCTGAAGCGGGTCGAAGGTCTGTTCAATTTCCGGGAACGGCCGGTCGTGCCCCTGAAATCCTACATCACCCTCGAGCACGACAGGAATGAGGTGTTCATCCACAACCCCCACCTGGCCGCCTACTACGGCAACAAGCTCCACTACATCCTCAGCAAGGCGGAGGAGCTCGCTGCATCAGAGCTCAGGAGCTGAGGGCGGACCGCCTGTAGCGGCCAGCGGATCAGTCCGTCCATTGTCATGCTTGGAGCTCAACCGTTGTTTCAAGGAAGTGTGCGTAGGCTTGAGTTGCCAGTGTAACCGCTGGATAATCCCGGTCGCTGAGATCGTGAAACGGTTGAATCCAGATCATCTGCCCGTTCGGCTTGTTCCTCTGAGTCCAGGTGCCTACGGCCCTCCCGTTCACGAGGAAAACCGGTTTCATCATACCCCCTCCTGCATTGACCCTTTTTGAGTATGCCGGATCCAGGGCCAGGCTCCGGTCCCTGTAGCCCAGCAGGTAGTCATCGAACGGAGGCAGCAGGTGGGCTGATTCCTGAACGCCCGGGGGTGGATCGCTCCCGGCCCACAGCTCCCTGTCTTCGACGGCGATCGGCTGCAGCGACGATGCGTTTCGCAGTGCTTCCCGGGCCGTGGCTGCCGGAAGACCGGACCACCAGCAGAAATCCTGGATCGTCGCCGGGCCGTGGCTGGAGAAGTAGCGTTCGGCGAGCGCCGCCGCCGCTTCATCCGGCCGGGGCGAGCTCCCGGCATTCGTCAGGTTTTCTGCGGACTCGTATGTGGATTCGCGACCGCGTTTTGGACCCAGGCAGATCAAACCCTCCAACGCGGCCCTTTGCAGGAGGTAGGGAGCGCGCTGACCCTGCGCAGAGACGCCCCCATCTTCCAGAAGCTCGCAAATTTCGGATCTTGCCAAAGGATGGCCGCTCTTTTCCAATGCCGACCGGATCAACCGGTTGCTCCTGGAGAAGGTAGTCTCATCGAGTTGCAGTTGCCCGTATCGCCGCCGGTTGGCCGCAATGACCGTCGGTGCCAGCAGTGCCAGGATCCAGGCTGCGTCGGCGGCCGCAAGGAAGTGCAGCGTACCCCGATAGGCCCATGTGCGGAGGATCCGCCGGTCTGCAATCGCTCTCTCGACTTCCCGCTCCACGATCCGGGGGAGGCGAATCCCGATCGACCACTTCGCGCCCGAATAGTCCTGGGCCTGGATGCCACCGAGCCAGGCCACGACCTGTTCGACGGTACACCCTTCCGTGTTCTGCAGCCGTTGAGCCGCCAACCGCCAGGAAGCAATACTGCGCGCAGAGAGGTCCACGTATTGAAGTGTAGCAGCTCCGGCCCGTCGATGCCACGAGATCGCCCAGATCGCCTCGAGTTTCCGCCCTGGCATGAATACTCATCCCTTCATCCTCGTGCCGCGCTTCAAGTTCGAGCTGTCCGGCTGATGCGGGGCGAAGGAGGAGTCCCTACCTGTTCGGGTCCCAGGTGAGGTTGAGGCCGAACTCGTTGTTCAGCCGGCTGCTGACCTCGCTTTCTGTGCCCAGAGCAGTACGGAAGATCCCCCGGTAGCGCCCGCTGAAGCGCACCGCCGGGTTGATCCTCGACTCGAAGCTCAGCCCTGCGGTGTAGGTCTGCTGGAGCTTGGCTTCGTTGCGGTACAGGTCGAACACGCCGCGAAACGAGGGAATCACCTTCAATTGATCGAGAACCTTGACGGTCAGCTCGCTTTTGACCAGGAGGCTGGTCAGATCCTTGGATTTGCCTTCCGAATCCAGCTGGTCGTACCAGGTCCACTTGGAGCGCAGCTCCGTTCTCCAGCGAAGTCGATCGGTTATGTCCCACACGGAGTCGGGATTGACGTAGAAATAGGTGTAATCGCCGCTCCCGTCTTCGTAGATTTTCCATGAGACCGCTGAATAGAGATTCGTGGTAAAATCGTTGTTGACCTGCTCTTTGATCCTGAGAGTAATCTTGTGGCGATACGATTCGGTTGACAGCAGATCCTCGTCTTCCTCCTCCACTTCCTCCGGCTTCAGCTCCGCGTATCCCACGTCGCCCTCGTAGCGCAGGAAGAACACGGGACGCTCGATCTGTTCGGTCCCGGCCAGGCCGGCCAGCAGCAGAAAAACCGCGATGCACAGGATCGTTCGTTTCATTGCGGAAAAACCTCCTCGAGCCCGGGTTGATACATTATAGACCGCTGCAGCGAGATTACAATTTCTTGTGGTGGAGAGTTCGCTGCGGTATGATGTTGGCTGATTGGATCGTGTCGATGCGTGAGCTATGGAGGGCAGTGAAGTGAAGATCCTCTGTTACGGGGATTCCAATACATGGGGATTCAGTCCCGGTTCCGGATCACGCTTTTCCGAGGAGGTCCGCTGGCCCGGCGTGCTGCGCCGTTGCCTGGGAGCAGGCTGCACGGTCATCGAGGACGGACTGAACGGCCGGACGCTGTGCAGGCACGCAGTGGAGGGCGATCCGCTGAACGGTTCGGAACATGTACTGACGGTGCTCAGAGCCCACAAGCAGCTCGATCTGCTGATCCTCTATTTGGGAATCAACGATTTGTTTGTCGATCCGCACCTGTCGGTGGATCTGATGGCGGAGGAGCTGGAGCGGACCATCGAAGGCGTGCGGGATGTCGACCCATCAGCGAATCTGCTGGTACTCTCACCGCTACCCGTCAATGTGGGACGGGAGTACCACGACGATTTTCACGAGCAGGTCGAGAAATCCTTCGATCTGGCCTCGGCGTATAGAGAGATCACTGAGAGGGAGGGCTGCCATTTTCTGGATCCCTCCCGGGTGATCTCCGCCAGCAAACGGGACGGCGTGCATATCGAGGCGGAGGAGCATATCAAGCTGGGACTGCACCTCTGCGTAGTCGTGCGGGACCTCTTTCCTCATGTCGATTCCCCCTCCCGCGGGAAGCGGAAAAAGCGATGAGTGACGGCCTGGGTGAGCTTGTACGCTCTCTGCACGAAGAGCAGCCGGAAATCGAAGCGCTGGCGTGCATGGTCGCGGGAAGCGGCGAGGCGATAAAGCTGGTCATCGACGGTCTCACCTTCCCGGTTGACACCTACAGGTACAACTGCAACCGGCTCATCGTCGAAGTTGCAGCCTCGCACCCGGAGCTCGTGTACCCCTACTGGCGGAATCTGGCTGGACTTCTGGAAAGCTCCAATACGTACCACCGCTGTTCGGCAATCAATGTGCTCCCTCACCTGATCCCGGCGGACGGCGGAGAGATGTTCGACCGGACGTTCGAGCGGTACTTCGAGCTGCTGGATGACGAGAGCGTGATTCCACCGTGCTATATCGCCCGCAATTGTCCGACCATCGCCTCCCACCTTCCGCAAGCGCTCCAGCGAATCATAGACAAACTGTTGTCGATAGATGCCACCCATCACGAGCCGGGGCGGAAAGACCTGATCAAAGCGGATATCATCCTGGCGCTGGATCGGTTGTACGACCGGGTTGAAAACAAGAGTGAGGTGCTGCGCTTCGTGGAAGATCAGCTGGAGTGCAGCAGCCCGAAGACCCGAAAGACCGCCAGGGCCTTCCTGAAACAGCACTCATGAAGTGCAGCCTGGCGGTTGAAATTTAGCGGTTGAAAGGCGAAGAACCAGATCAGCCTGAAGTCTCTTCGTCGTGCTCCTCTTCTGCGGATTCTTCATCCGTATCTTCTTCTTCAGACTCGACTTCCAGTCCCAGGTATTCGGCTACCAGTGACTCCTGGTCCTGCTCGTCTCTGTGGAGCTTTCGCTCTTCCTTGGCCTTTTTCTTCTTCTGCTTGGCCAGTTCGCGACGTCTTTTCTGTGCGCTGTATCCGGAGCGTCTTGACAATATGAACCCCTTTCCTGTTGTACTCCAGTATATCTAAAGGAATCCGAAGAGGTCAATCGCAATATGAACGGGGAACCGTCGATTCCTCTGCTGCGGCCGAACATTGGCGCATTGCGGGACATTGCTCCCGGATCCGGAGGCGGGTGCGCTTTTCAGGCGTGCCCCGCACCCTCTATAATACCGATGGATTGGCGGGAAATCGATGAGGGAAGAAACAAACTTTGCTCCACCGCAGAGAGCACCGCAGGAAACGATTCGCAGGCAGCACGAAGCTCTGTCCGATGTACAGACCCTCTCCGACGTTCTTTCGGCGGTACCGGAGATGGTGGCCGTTTTGAACGAGGAGCGCCAGGTGGTGTATGCAAACGCCGCCATGGTTCGATTCCTGAAGGCCGAATCAGCACTGCCCCTTTGCGGCAGCAGGCCGGGGGAGATTTTCAACTGCGTCCATAGCCGGGAGACCGAATACGGATGCGGCACCTCGGCTTCGTGCAGGGCCTGCGGCGCGGTGCAGGCGATTCTGGAAACCCAGAGCACGAATGAATCGTCCAGCCGGGAGTGCACCATAACAGCCCGTGAGCGGGGCAAAGAGCTTACCTACAATTTCAGGATCGTGACGACCCCTTTCGCGATGGGAGAGGACCGTTTCGTTCTGTTCAGTCTAAGCGACATCGGAGAGCAGAAGCGCAAGGGCGTCCTGGAACGTATTTTCTTTCATGATATTTTGAACACCGCTTCGAGCTTGAAGGTCTACATCGATCTGATAAAGCGAAGCGCAGGCGGGGGAGCTTCCCCCGATTTCGTAGACGATCTGGAATCGATCGCCGACTCACTGATCGAGGAAATCCAGAGCCAAAAAATGCTCGTGTCGGCGGAAAACGGCACCCTGGAGGTGCAGAAGAACCTCATCAGCTCCGGGGCGCTCGCCGATCACGTTCTGAAGCTTTTTGTCCATGATGAGCTCGCCGAAGGCAGAATCATCGAGATTGCCCCCTTCTCCGAGTCTCTGTCTTTCATCAGCGACGAAGCGATCCTGCGCCGCGTTTTGGTAAACGCCGTGAAAAACGCTCTCGAGGCCGCTGATCGGGGCTCCACCGTAACCCTGGGCTTCAGCGGAAGCGGCCCCGCGATCAGTTTTTTCGTCCACAACCCCGGAATGATCGATGAATCCGTTCGGGAGTACATCTTCAAACCATACTTCTCCACCAAAGGACGGAACCGCGGTCTGGGAACCTACAGCATGAGACTTCTGACCGAGGACTACCTGGGCGGACAGGTGCGCTTCGATTCGACCGAGGAGGAAGGAACCACCTTCACCATTGTACTGCCAAGGCGGGAGCATCCGATATGAGGGATGATTGACTGCAGGCGGCGAAGGGAAAGCGGAATGATCGAAATAAGGGAGGCCGGCCCGGAGGATCTCGAGGCGATCGTGGCGCTGCTGGGTCAGCTCAAGGAGGCGACCTCCCTGAACGGACCGCTCAGCAGCGTCTCGGTGAAAACTACCTGCGAACAGATGCTCCGGTTGCCCGACGTCTACAGGAACTACCTGGCCGTCGAGGGCCGGAGGGTCGTCGGACTCGTCTCGATGGTTCTGTACAAGACGTTCCTCCATCCGGGGGGGACGGCTCTGATCAATGAACTGGTGGTTTCCGAGAGTGCCCGGCGCCGGGGGATCGGCAGGATGCTCGTGGAGGCGGGGATCGCCGCAGCCAGGGAGCAGGGCATGGATGAGATCGAGGTTGGGACCGAGATCGACAATCGGGTCGCCCGCCGATTCTACCGCAGCGTCGGCTTCGACGCAGAGTATGTGCTCTTCGGCCTGGAGTTTTAGCCGAGAAGGCGTTTTTCCATGGTGACGGTTCGGCCGAAGGATCGATTGGCCTGTTCCCCCGTTCGGCGGTATCCCTTCCGTTCGTAGAAGGAAACGGCCGTCAGGCTGGAGTCGAGGGTAATCGTGTCGTAGCCCTCCAGCCTTGCCCGCTGCTCCACGAAACCGAGCAGTTCGGCGCCGACCCCGCTTCCCTGTCTGTCAGGGGCAACGAAAAGATTGCACACCCTGCCTCCTTCCAGTCCTATGGTTCCCAGCATCACCCCGCCCTCCTCGTAGACGTAGATCCTGCGCTTTTCGGTCAGAGCGTGAAGCTGCTGCGGCGAGAAGGCGGCTAGGAGATTCCCGATAGTCTCCAGATCGTAATCGGGCAGGTTGGAAACGAGCAGAGTGTTTTGGATCAGAGCGCTGACCCGCCGGAGGTCCCGCTCCTCGATTTGCCGGATCAAGCCCATCCATCCCTATACATCGTTTTTTACCCCCCCTGTCAAGGGGCGGCTCGGCCGGCACTCAGTCGGCACGTTCACCTGGCCGTCACTCAGCAGGCACGGCTCTGGAAAAATCAGGCTGTTTGTGCTAGAATCAGCGCTCTGGAGCCAGGCAATTGGCTCGAGAAAAACGATCAATGTAGAGAACGAAGTAGAGAACGAACCGGTGAGTTCAGACGACAAGACACCCGAGGCAAAAGCCGCATCCCTCGACTTCATCCGCGCCATCGTAACCGAGGACATCCGCAACGGCAAACGGAGGGGGCGGGTTCACACCCGCTTTCCCCCGGAGCCCAACGGGTACCTGCACATCGGCCATGCCAAGTCGATCTGTCTCAACTTCGGAATCGCCGCGGAGTACGGCGGTTTGTGCAACCTGCGCTTCGACGACACCAATCCAGCCAAGGAAGAGGTGGAATACGTCGATTCGATCAAGGGAGACGTCCACTGGCTCGGTTTCGACTGGGATGACCGGGAGTACTATGCCTCGGACTACTTCCCCCGGCTCTATGATTTTGCGGTGCGCCTGATCAAGGATGGAAAAGCGTACGTGGACAGCCTGACCGCGGATGAGATCCGGGAATACCGGGGAACCTTGACCGAGCCGGGAAGGAACAGCCCGTATCGCGACCGTTCGGTGGAGGAAAACCTGGAGCTGTTCGAGGGCATGCGGGCCGGCAAGTTCAAAGAGGGAGAGCACGTGCTGCGGGCGAAGATCGATATGAGCGCCCCCAATTTGAACATGCGGGATCCGACGATCTACCGCATCCGTTACGCCCCGCACCACCGAACCGGGACCGACTGGTGCATCTACCCGATGTACGACTACGCCCATCCTCTGTCCGATGCGATCGAGGGGATCAGTCACTCGATCTGCACGCTCGAGTTCGAGAACAACCGGCCGTTGTACGACTGGTTCATCGCACAGCTGGATTTCGAGGATCCCCCTCAACAGATCGAGTTCGCCCGTCTCAACCTGAGCTACACCATCATGAGCAAGCGCAGGCTGCTCCAGCTGGTGCGGGAGAAAATCGTGGCCGGCTGGGACGACCCGCGCATGCCGACCCTTTCCGGGATGCGCCGCCGCGGGTACACGCCGGGGGCGATCCGGGCGTTCGCAGATCGCGTCGGGGTATCGAAGACCAACAGCACCGTGGATCTGTCGCTCCTGGAGTACTTCAT
>JAFGQJ010000124.1 GCA_016935715.1 Spirochaetales bacterium | reverse complement strand
GCACGTCCGGCCGTCTCCAGCCCCCCGCTCCCGGCGGGAATCGTCTCCAGCAACTCTGCAGCACGGCCGGCCAGTATCGAGGCCAGCTCCACGCTCGGTTTGTACAGCAGCCAGGAGCGGGGCACCAGGGCGATCAGCCAGTCGGCCCAGCTTTCCCCGGAAGCCTCCATCGACGCGTTGAAGCTGTTCACGATGGTCAGGTATCCGGGGCTCTCTGATTTCAGAGACATCATGCCTCTCTGCATGGCATCCAGCGTCTTCCCGATCTGGCCGTCGAAACCCCGGCTGTGGTCCCATTCGAGGTATCTGACCGACAGGCGCAGAAACAGGCCCTTGCGCTTCGAAGCCGGAAGCAGCGGCACTTCGATGATGGGACGGCCGGCCACGCTCTCGCCGATCTGCACCATCCCCGATCTCAGCGCTTCCCAGGAAATCCCGAAAACTTCCCGCCATTCCGCTTGCCCCGCCTCGAGAGAAGCCGAGGCCGATCCGGCAAGGGCGGATCGGGCCTTCATCAGGAAGAAGGGCACGCCCTGGGCCGAAGCGATCCGCAAGTGCCCGATCTTCTCCTCCCTGTCCTCACCCGGCGCCATCTCCCGCCTGTCCAGGAAGACCTGCAGCGTCTTCTCCGAGACAAAGCGCTGCACCTCGAATTGTACCACCTCCTCCACGCCGCACACCAGCGGCGCCAGCCGCTCCAGGGCCGCCAGGAGCCTGTGGTCCAGACGGCCCAGATCGATCTCGGCGGAGATCAGGGCCTGCCCCAGAAGGCGAAGCCTGTCCTCCAGCAGCCGGTTCTTTTCCTCCCGGGAGGTGAACAGGACAGCCCGGCCGGGAACCCCCTTGGCCGCGAGGCAGGAGGCGGCGAAGGCCGCGGCCAGCAGGTGGCCGACGAAAGGCAGCAGCAGATCGGGAATCGGATCTCCCCGCTCTGTGAGCGTCGGCAGCAGCACGGGATCCCCCGCTGTGCAGCAGGCCAGCGATTGCTCTTCGGAAATCGAGTCGCGGAATGATCTTTGGGAAACCAGGAGCACGCGGGCGTTCCTGCCGGCGAAGATCTCCAGCTCATCCCTTGCCTGTTCGAAGTAGCGTTTCCGGGTGGCCTCTAGAACAATCAGGTTGTCCATGCCGAGCTCATACTCGGGTGCGCAGACGGGCAGGTACCACTGGCCGTTGACGCGCAGCAGACCGTGATTTCTCAATTCCTCGAATTGCCCGGAGGGGGGGCGCAAGGGTCCGTCGAACACACCAACGCCGTAGCTTTGCTGCCAACTCGAGACCGCCTCCTCTCCGTATCGTTTCACCAGCTCGTCCCGGTAGCGCAGGCGGATGAACTTCTCCTCAGCCCGCGGGTCTACAGTAGCGATCGGTCCATGGGAACTGTCCCCGTATACGTGATGCTCCAGACTCAAGGCACCGGTTGCGTCGAATATCTGTTCCCACACGTATCCGATACCAGACGGCGGGCTGATGTAAAAACAGGTGTCCTGTTCCCGGTTCCTCCTCCAGAAGCTGTCTATGGACTGCCTGACATCGCCGTCCTGGAGGAGCTTCGCGATGACCCTGCCCGCACAGCTCAGGAGAGAATGCAGTGTCCTCCCCTTCCCGCCGGCCGCCTTCTGCCAGGCGGCTGTCAGCAGTAGCAGCACTCCGGCATACAGATTGGGGTAGGCGGATGTCGGCGAACCGCTGCGGAGGGTACAGCAGCCCAGAGAACGGTCAAAGTGCCGGGCTGTCTTCTCATCCAATCTCGGGCCGATCCAGCAAACCGGGAACTCCGGGCTCCGGCGAATCTGCTCCAGTAAATCTCCGTCCGGAACCGCGGAAGCGATGACCAGGATCGGCAGCTTCTGCTCCGCCCTGTACAGTTCCTCCAGCCTGTAGAAAACGCGGAGCGGAACCTGGAGCAGCCGGCCCCAGACGGTCGCGGCCTCGTAGCCTGCAGCCCATGCCGTCCGATCGCAGCAGAGAAAGAGCACCTCCCCGCCCTCTCCCAGCTCATCGAACAGGCCGGAGCACAGCCGCTGCAGGGCTTTTTCGGGCTGGACGAACAGCTCTCCCAGAGGATTCTCCCGGCCGAGCAGCCCGGAGAGCCTGCGGGAGCCCCGGTAGGTGTCCCTCTCCCAGTCGGCATGCGCCAGCTTCTCCCAGAGCGTGTCCGCATCCAGATCAGGATCGGGAACGGCGGAAATCCGATCCAGATCGTTTCTGATGGCTGCCAGCTCCGCCGCGGGCAGGGGAAAACGCCTCTGCCGGCTGCGGGCCGTAGTCACCGACTTCACCCGGTTTCGGGGGAAACCGGGAACGCCGGACCCGCTGTTTTCGATCAGGCGCAGGCAGAATCGATAGAAGACTACCAGATCGACATAGGGCTGGCAGGGATCCTCGAGCTTCGGCAGAATCAGCAGCCGGTCCCGGCTGTAGTACAGCAGCTGTTCGACCTGGGAGTGCTCATAGCTGAACGCGTAGAACCGCACCCCAGCCAGGTACAGCCGCTTCATGAGCTCGACTGCTTCCCGCAGCCTCACCCTGCCGGTGGCGTTGACCAATACCAGGACCTCCCGGTGGCCGCTGCAGAGGCTCTGAGGAAGCGTGTCCCGGTAGTCCAGGGCCCGGCATACGATGCTCCTGCCGTTCTCCTCAATCTTCCACGCGCCTTCCCTGCCGGTGTTTGCCAGCAGTAGATCGTCGAACACGAACCCCTTGTTGCAGCCCGCGCTCTGTCCGGCCCACCCCGAAATGACCTGTTCGGCATGCGGATCGTCGAGCAGCTGCCTGAGCTGCCCGGGAACGGCACACAGATCCCCCAATCTCCCCCGCGCCGTCCCGCTGCG
>JAFGQJ010000123.1 GCA_016935715.1 Spirochaetales bacterium | reverse complement strand
GCCGAAACGGTAGAAGACCCGCCGGTGAAAGGAGCCCCCTGCCATGAAGCGAATCTGGCTCGTCATTCTCATCCCCATCCTGGCCGCCGGCGTGTTCGCGGCGCTGAATCAGCTCGATTTCTACAAAGGGGCGGAGCGCAGCGTGTACGATCTGCTTCTGCACGTGAAGAGGGCCGTACCGCAGGAAGAGTCCCTCCTGTTTGTCGACATCGACGATACGGCCATCGCCCAGGTCGGACAGTTTCCCTGGAGCCGGGACATCATGGCGGACGGGCTCATTCTCCTGGAGGAGTTCCAGGCGGCCTGCGCCGTGTTCGACATCGAGTACACGGAGCGCAGCCCCAGCGGGGTCAACGTGGCGTTCCTCGAGAAGGAGATCCCCGAGATCTTCGCCCGGGAGTTCGACGAAATCCGCAGGAACATTCGGGACCTGTTCCTTGCCCTGCAGAGCGGGATGATCTCCCTCGGGGATGCAGAGGACTACGTGGAGGAGCTCGCCGGGCTCACCGACACATCCAGGGACGTACTGCTCGACAAGGTGCGGGAAATCTCCCGGGACAATGACGCCTACCTCGGCCAGGCGGCCCGCCTGTTCGGCAAAGCCTACTTCACCGTGAGCATGCTTCCCGAAGAGGAAGGCGTAATGGATCCGGCGCTGGAGGACTACGTCCTCGAGAACATCGCCCGGAAGGAGATCCGGCCGGCCGCGGATTTCCGGCCCCACCCGTCGATGCGGGCGGCGGACATCCGTCCGGCGATCCTGCCGATTCTGCGGGGCGCGGCGGGAGCGGGGTTCCCCAACGTGATCGTCGACAGCGACGGGGTGCGCCGGAGGATCGAGCTGGTCAGGGAGTACGACGGACACTACTTCGCCCAGCTGGCCTTCGCTCCCCTGCTGGACCGGCTGGGCAACCCGTCGGTGGAGCTGCGGAATCGGCACATCGTTCTGCGGGATGCCGAGCTCGGCGGGAAGGAGAGCAGGGACATCGTCATCCCGATGACCGAGGAGTACAGGTTTCTCATCAACTGGCCCAAGGCGAGCTACCGGGACAGCTTCAGGCACCTGGGCTACTTCAACCTGGTGCAGCACAAGCGGCTGGAACGGGATCTGGTCCACAATCTCGAGGTCATGGACCTGGCGGGATACCTGTCCTACTTCCAGGGGGGCTTCGATCTGCTCCAGGCCTACGAGTACGCCGAGAGCCTTTTACAGGAGGTCCTGCAGGGAGGCGATCCCGCCCTGATGGAGGAATATCGGGAGGTCCGGCAGACGTTCCTCGAGGCCGTCGCGGGGTACCTGGACGGAGCGGCGGAACGGCAGATCCTGGACCAGGTGGAGGCTCTCCTGGCCAGCGATGAAATATCGGAGGAGGACAAAGCAGGCTACAGGGAGATCGGGGAGCAGGTGCCCATGGTATTCTCTTCGACCCGGGATTTGTCCAAAGAGCTGGCACGGGTGCGCACAACCCTGCGGGAGGCAATTCCCGGCGCCTTCTGCATCATCGGCTGGACCGGGACCTCCACCACCGATATCGGGGTCAATCCCTTCGAAGAGGAGTACATGAACGTGGGTACCCACGCCGCCCTGGTGAACACGATTCTCCAGGAGCGCTTTCTCGACGAGCTTCCCTGGTGGCACGGTGCGGCTGCAGGTGCGCTGCTCGGTCTGCTCATTGCCTTCGCGATTCGAAAGCTCGATCCGCTGCCGTCGATCCTGGTCGGTATCGGGGTTCTCCTGGCGATCATTGCCGCCGGGGCCGCATTCTTCCTCGCCACAGGGTGGTACCCGTATCTGCTCACACCGGTGCTGAGCGTGTTCTCCACCCTGTTCACGATGATCCTGATCAAGTTCCTCCTGCTGGAGAAGGAGAGAAGCTTCATCCGCCACGCTTTCTCCCACTACCTGTCCACCGACGTGATCAACGAGCTGGTCGCCGACCCGGACAAGCTGGAGCTCGGGGGGGAGATGAAGTACCTGACCGCCATGTTCACCGATGTCCAGGGTTTTTCCAGCATCTCGGAGAAGCTCGTTCCAACCGACCTGGTGAAGCTGCTCAACGCCTACCTGACCGAGATGAGCAATATCGTCCTGGACCTCAAGGGCACGATCGACAAGTACGAGGGGGATGCCATCATCGCCTTCTTCGGAGCGCCGGTGCCCTTGGAGGATCATCCGGTCCGGGCCTGCCGGGCGGCGGTGCGGATGAAGAAGATCGAGCGGCACCTGAACGAGCACTTCCTGAACGAGAAACTGAGCCCCTCTGCCGTGTTCACCCGCATCGGCATCAACACGGGGGACATGGTGGTCGGCAACATGGGGACCGACCAGAAGATGGACTACACGATCATGGGCAACTCGGTAAACCTGGCCTCCCGCCTGGAAGGGGTGAACAAGCAGTACGGCACCTGGATCCTGATCAGCGAGGAGACCTACGAAAAGGGCGGCAGGGATTTCACGGTTCGCAAGATGGACCGGGTGCGGGTGGTCAATATCGAGCAGCCGGTGCGCCTCTACGAGCTGATCGACGAGAAGGCATCCACCGATGCCGGCACCCTCGAAGCGGTCGAGCTGTTTCACAAGGGGTTGGAGCTGTTCGAAGAGCGGCGGTGGGATGCGGCGATCGGCGAGTTCCGCGGGGTTCAGAGGATACTGCCCGGGGACGGACCTTCCGAAGTGTTCATCAAACGCTGCCAGGGATTCCAGAAGAAAGCGCCTGCCGCTTCCTGGGACGGGGTGTTCAGGCTGGAAATAAAGTAGGTAGGGCCGCCGGATTCAGTCAGAACGATTCGAACCCCGGGATAGTCAGAGTCTCATCGTCCAGCGTGGGGATCTCCGATTCGTAGTCCGGCTCCAGCAGGGTTTGCACCAGGGCGTCCTGAACGATCCTGTCGATCAGCTCCACGGAGTCCTCGTTCAGTCGAGTGAAACGCACCGCGAAGCCGGCCGGTAGTCTGCTGGAAGAAGCACGCCGGTCCAGGACCTCGCATCCGGTTACCATGCGGGAGTTCTGGAAGCTGATCCTGAGTGTTGCCGTACTGCCCTGCTCCGGTGCGGCGGTCGGACTTTCCAGGAACGCCCCATTGGCGCTCAAGGCCCAGAGGTTGTGATCCTGCCAGCTCCGGCCGTCGAGGGAGAGACAACCCTTGAGTGGCCAGTCGAAGCGGGGGTGGTCCCGTCTGTCCGCCACATCGATTCCGGAGACGAAGGCCTTCAGATCCTCTGTCATCCGATCTCCCGGCCTCACCACTCTGTATTCGGAAGGCACCCGGCCGGAGGAGGTCGGGACCGCCCCCTGATCGGCGATCAGACAGATTTCGAGGAGCGGAAAGCTCCTCTTGATGGAGGAGAGAAGCCTCAGAAAGGACTCGCCGATCTTCGTTTTTTCGATGATCAGGGCGATCACCCGGTTTCGTTCAACGATGGCCCTGGCCAGTTCACCCTTGCTCGCAGCACGCAGGATCTCGCGGTCCCCCAGGGAGGGGATGATCGTTTCGATTGTCAATGTGTCCGTGTAGACGATGACGCGCTCCCTGCTCACCTCTGCCCCCGTTTTCCCCCTCCCATCATGGCGGATTGTACATCAAGGCCGGCAGAGTGAGAAGCGCCGG
>JAFGQJ010000122.1 GCA_016935715.1 Spirochaetales bacterium | reverse complement strand
GAGCCGCTGATGGAGCGGTGTTCAGCCTCCAATATGGATGTTCGGGTATATATTAGTGTTGCAATAATGAACCGTTTCTGTTAGACTCTTCGGCGAATATTGGGACCATCATCGACAGACAATTTTTCGATTTATGAGCAAAGGTATCGTTCCCCGGTTCGGACGGGATCAAGCCGCACGGGATATCCGTGTCGCCGGTTCGACGGACATATGCGGCGCTGTACTGAAATCGCACTCCTCTCTGTTTCTCTGCTCCTGCTGCTTTCCTGCGCAGGGCACGGGCCGAGGGAGAAACCGATGACCGTATCGGTACACTCTCTGTCGAACTGGTGCACGATCGGTGGCACCAGGGTTCACTACATCGATACGAGGGGGCGCGAATCCGGCGGCGGGCTTCTGATCGTTCACGGGTACCTGGGCTCCACCGTTCCCTTCCTCGAGCTGATAGACCATCTTTCCCGCGACTTTCGCGTGGTGATGCCGGATCTTCCGGCCTTCGGGGCATCCGGGACGCCGGAATGTGCCTGTACGATGCAGTACTACCTCGATTTTCTCGAAAGCTTCTCCCGTTCCGCAGGGCTGGACCGCTGTTATCTGGCGGGGACATCGATGGGCGCGAACATCGTGGTACACTACGCCGCGGAGCACCCGCAGCAGGTCCGGGGGCTGATCCTGCTGAGCCCCTTCGGATTGCACGACCAGGACGGAAAAATGACCCGGATCAGGCGCTGGGATGCACTGCTGCCCCTGCTTTCCTCGCTGGTTACCAGGGCAAACGTGCACCGGCGCCTGCTTCGATCGGTTCAGGACGACGATCGGATCACGGAGGAGCTCGTCGAATCGTACTGGAAGCCGTTCACCACGCGAGATGGACGCCGGGCCACGGTCGAGATTACGCGCGGGATCGTGGGCGGCTGCTCCATGGACGGGAAGCTGCGGCAGGTCGGGCAACCGGTATTGATCCTGATCGGCTCAGAGGATAAACTGATCAGTCCTGAGGATCGTGAGAAATTCAGCACGCTGCTCGCTGATGAGCGGCTCGAGATAGTAGAGAACTCCGGGCACCTCGTTTATCTTGACTCGCCCGAGATCGTTTCAAAAAAGATCGTTGGATTCGCCAGGGGAGGCATGAAGTAAAATGCAACGTTATTCTTTGGGATTGGATATAGGCTCGATATCCGTCAACACGGTGATCATCGACGCCGAGAGAAACGTGGTGGAGAACCACTATACCCTGTGTCACGGGCGTCCCTTCCACGCGCTGCGCGAGGTGCTCACCGATCTGTTGAAGCGCCATCCCGCCGAGGCCTTTGAGGCCGTTGCCATCACCGGTACGGGGGGCAAGCTGGCCACCGAATTGATCGGCGGCTACTTCGTCAACGAGATCGTGGCCCAGTCCAGCTCGGTTGCGGTATTTCATCCCGAGGCCAGGACGGTCATCGAAATGGGGGGAGAGGACTCCAAGCTGATCGTCATGAATCCCAATGCCGCCGACGGCAAGTCCCAGCTGGCCGACTTTGCCATGAACACTGTCTGCGCCGCCGGCACGGGAAGCTTCCTGGACCAGCAGGCCAAGCGTATCGGAATTTCCATAGAGCGGGAGTTCGGCGAGCTGGCCATGAAAAGCGAGAATCCGCCCCACATCGCCGGACGCTGCAGCGTATTCGCCAAGAGCGACATGATCCATCTGCAGCAGATCGCAACCCCGGTTCACGATATCGTGGCCGGCCTGTGTTTCTCCGTTGCCCGCAATGTCAGGAGCAATCTGGCCAGGGGGAGGGATCTGGAAACGCCTCTCGTCTTTCAGGGCGGCGTGGCGGCGAACGCCGGCGTGGCCCGGGCCTTCCGGGAGGTGCTCAAGCTCGAGGAGGGGGAGCTGATCATCCCGAAGTACTATGCGTCCATGGGCGCCATCGGTGCCGTGTTCCACGTCCTGGACAGTCCCCCCGGCGTGGATCTGGCCTTTAGGGGGCTCGATGCTCTGGAGAAATACCTCGAGGATCCGACGGCCGATCTGCCCCATTGGCCGCAGCTCGAGCGATCCGAAGCCAAGGGGCACAAGGACATCGTTTTTACCCCGGTAGACGGGCAGCGGATCGACGTCTATCTCGGCGTCGACGTGGGCTCTCTCAGCACCAACGTCGTCCTGATCGACGATCAGAACAACGTGGTGGCCCGCCGCTACCTGCCCACGGCCTCGAAACCGCTGGAGGCGATACGGAGGGGACTTTCCGAGATCTACGAAGAGGTGGGCAAGCATGTGGTGGTCAAGGCCGCAGGCACCACCGGCTCCGGACGCTATCTGACCGGACATTTCATCGGCGCCGACACGATCAAGAACGAGATCACCGCCCAGGCCACGGCGGCCATCTTCTATCATCCCGAGGTGGATACGGTGTTCGAGATCGGCGGCCAGGATTCGAAGTTCATCAGCATCGACAACGGAGTCGTGGTGGATTTCGAGATGAACAAGGTCTGCGCGGCCGGCACCGGCAGCTTTCTGGAGGAGCAGGCGGAGAAGCTCGGGATCAACATCGTCGATGAGTTCGGGGAGCTGGCCCTGGGAGCGAGGAAACCCTCCCGTCTGGGGGACCGCTGCACCGTGTTCATGGAGAGCGATCTGAACTCCCACCAGCAGAAGGGCGCGGACAAGGACGACCTGATCGGCGGGCTGGCCTACTCCATCGTACAGAACTACATCCAGAAGGTCGTGGGGGCCAAACGGATCGGAGATCACATCCTCTTCCAGGGGGGGGTGACCAACAATCCGGCGGTAGTGGCCGCCTTCGAAGCGGTGACGGGCAAGAAGATCATCGTTCCTCCCCATTACGACGTCACAGGCGCCATCGGCGCAGCCATGCTGGCCCGCGACGAGGTGCGCAAGAACGGCAGCCGGACCACCTTCAAGGGCTTCCAGGTAAGCAAGATCCCCTACACGATGAGCCGCTTCACCTGCAAGGGCTGCGAGAATCACTGCGACGTTCACAAGGTGGTCATCGAGGGGGAGAAGAGGGCGCTGTTCTACGGGGACCGCTGCGACAAGTACCAGCCCCAGGGCGTCAAGGACGAGAAGGAGCGCAGGAGACAGGAAATCCCCAATCTCTTCGAGCTGCGGGAGAAGCTGCTCCTGGGTGATTATGTCGAGGAACCGGCCGACCGGGAAGCGGCGGGAAAGACGACGATCGGCATCCCCCGCGGGCTCATGATCTACTACCAGCGCTTCCCCTACTGGCGCACCTTCTTCGAACAGCTGGGCTTCCGGGTCGTGCTGTCCCGGCCCTCGGACCGGCCTCTGGTGACCCAGTCCCTGAGCATGCTGGTGGCGGAGACCTGCTTCCCCGTAGAGGTGGTGCACGGACACATCCACGACCTGCTGGAGAAGGACCCGGATTACATCTTCATGCCCTTCGTCGTGGACACCCCCACGGACAAGCTGAATCCCACGATCAACTACAACTGTCCCTGGATACAGTCCTACCCGTTCATGATCCGCGGATCGATGAAGGGGGATAAGGCCGCCGAGAAATTCCTCGTGCCCACCCTTCACTTTCGCTATTCCCGAAAGAAGCTGGTGGACGATCTTTCGCGGTTCATGAACAAGACCTTCGGTACCGACCGGAAAAGGGTTGACAAGGCCGTCACGGCGGCGGAGAAGGCTCAGAGGGGCTTCGAGCTGGCGCTGCAGGAGGAGGGCCGGAAGATCCTCTCCAATCTTCCCGAGAACAGGATCTCCGTGGTCATGCTGGGCCGTCCCTACAACACCGGGGATCCGGAGCTGAATCTCAGCCTGGTCGAGAAGCTGATCGATCTGGACGTTCTGCCGATTCCTCTCGATTTTCTGCCCCTCGGGGAAACGATGGGGGAGATCTACTCGGAATACGACATGATGTACTGGCCGAATGGACAGAAGATCCTGGCCGGGGTGCGCATGGTGGCCAGGGAGCAACGGCTGCACGCGGTGTACATCACCAACTTCCGCTGCGGTCCCGATTCGTTTCTCTCCCACTATGTACGGGAGGAGATGCGGGGAAAGCCGTACCTTCAGCTGGAGGTGGACGAGCACAGCGCGGACGCGGGGATGATCACCCGCTGCGAGGCTTTCCTGGACAGCCTGAAGGGTGAAACCAAGGCCGAGGTTGCGGAGAAGGAGTTCGCACCGGTATCCGTGTTCAGGGCATCGCCCTCCAAGGGGCGAACGCTCTACTTCCCCTACATGTGCGACAGCGCCTACATGGTGGCCGCCGCCTCCCGCGCCTGCGGCATAGATGCGGACGTGTTGCCCATGCAGGACGAGGAGGACATGGAGTGGGGCAGGAAGTACACCTCCTCCCGGGAATGCTTTCCCATGATCTGCACCACCGGAAGCTTCCTGAAAAAACTGCACCAGCCGGGGGTCGATCCGTCCAAGACCGCCTTTTTCATGCCCTCCCACGGCGGTCCCTGCCGCTTCGGGCAGTACAACAAGTTCCAGCGCATCATCATGGAGAACCTGGGCTTCAAGGACGTGGAGATCGTCTCCCCCACGAACGAGAACTCCTACGCCGACTTCTCCAAGGGCCAGGGCGTGAAGTTCCGCCTCATCGCCTGGAAGGGGATGGTGGCCGTCGAGATCCTGGGAAAGCTGCGCCAGGAGCGGGAGCCGTACGAGGCCGTGCCTGGGCAGACCGAGGCGACCTACCAGAAGTATCTGGCCAGGCTGATCCGCTCCGTGGAAAGCGGCGCCCGGGACACTCTGGAGGTGATCAAAGAAGCCGGGGAGGCGTTCAAGAAGCTGGAGATGCTCTCCGTTGCCCAAAAGCCGGTGGTCGCCGTCGTGGGGGAGATCTTCATGCGGGACAACCCCTTCTGCAGCGGCTTCCTCAAGCAGCGCCTGGAGAAACTGGGTGCCGAGACGGTGATGGCGCCGATGCGGGAGTGGATCGAGCTGTCCTCGGTTCGCTACCGTGAGGAGAGCGCCTGGAAGGGGGAGGTGCTGAACGTGGTCAAGGCCAGGATCCAGGGGTACTTCCAGCACCAGATCGGTATGAAGTACGAGCACGCCATGCACGATGCCATCGATTCGCACCGCATCGTGCCGGTGGAGGAAATCCTGGAGCTCGCCGACCCGTACATCCACAGGGACTACGTGGGGGATCCGCCCCTGGCCCTGGGTGCTGCAGCCGGTCTGGCGAAGACGGGCATCTCCGGAGTTGCAGCCATCCTGCCCTTCACCTGCCTGCCCGGGACGATCGTCGCTTCCCTGTCCTCTTCGTTCCGCAAGGACCACGACGACATGCCGTGGGTGGACATCGCCTTCGACGGGCAGGAAGATACCGGGATCGAGACCAGGCTGCAGGCCTTCGTCCACCAGGCCAGGGAATACGCCAGGAAGAAGGGCTACGACGAGGTCAAACAGTGGAACTAGCGGCGGAGCGTCCGCCGGCTCTATTTCGCCGTCAAAACGAAGGGAAACAGGGCGTAGAATTCGGAGGCCTTGAACAGGTCTGAGAGCAGGATCTCTTCCCGCGTGGAGTGGGCCAGCTCTTCTTTTCCGGGAGCGAAGCCGATGGTGGGCAGGTGATGGCGGCCCGCGGTGGCCACTCCGTTGGTGGAAAAGCTCCAGAAACCGCTTTTCGTTTTTTTGCCCAGAACCAGGCGAGCGGATTCCAGACCGGCCAGCACCAGGGGGTGATTGGCCTCCATGATCCAGGTGGGGAAATAGGCTTCCTGGACGAAACCCGTGCCTTTCCAGCTGGTGCCGGAATACTCGGGGATCGTCACCGCCGCATCTCCTCCGTTTCTCTGGACGATCTCTTCCAGCTGGGCCAGGGCCGTCTCCCTTGTTTCACCCACCGTGAGGCGGCGGTCGATGTGGATGCGGCAGCGGTCCGGAACCGAGCAGAGAGAGGGTCCGCGGCTGCGGATGTCCGAGACCGTGATCGAACCCCGGCCGAGAGGGGCTACCGCCGGCAGCGCACGGTCCAGCTTTTCCACGGCGCGTACGATCGGGTTCATCTTGTAGATGGCGTTGATCCCCTGGCGGTTGTGGGCTCCGTGGGCTGATTTGCCCGTGGCGGTGATCTGGAGCTCCATGCGTCCGCGCTGGCCCCGATAGACCTTCAGGTCCGTAGGTTCGCCCAGCAGCACGTAGTCGGGGCGCAGACCCTCGTTCTCGATGAGATGCCGCAGGGGATACCCGTCGCAGTCCTCCTCCATTACCGAACCGACCACGTACAGGCTGAACGGCAGGCCTCCGTCCTGGAACAGCGCCTTGAGTATCTTGCCCGCTGTGAGGAAACCCGCCATGGCGGATTTTTCGTCGACGGCCCCGCGGCCGTAGATGGTTCCATCGACGATACGACCCTCGAAGGGAGGGTAGACCCAGCTGTCCTCATCGGTGACCTGAACGGTGTCGATGTGGGCATCGTAGAGGATCGTAACCGGTCCGTCTCCGATCCTCCCGACGGCGTTGCCCAGGGCATCGGAGTACTGATCGTCGAAACCGTAGTACTGCATCGTGTCCAGGATGAACTCGACGATCTCCTTCTCCCGGCCGCTGTAGCTGCGGATGCGGATCAGGCGCTGGAGCAGATTGGCCGTTTCCTCCTTCGCGCCGTCCAGGCAGCCGTGGATTTCTTTATGCAGCTTGGGATCCATGTTTCCTCCTATCGATCGGCTTCCAGGCTCAAGGCGGCCTGCGGGCACAGGGAACAGCACAAACCGCAGCGCACGCAGCGGCTTCGATCCAGATGGAACTGCTCGTCCTCGAAATGAATTGCCAGGTGGATGCAGGAGCGCTCGCAGAGCAGGCAGCGGGTGCACAGCTCGGAGTCGATCCGCGGGAAAGCCGTCTCGGGGGCTGCGGCAGTCTCCGGTCGCTCCCGCCGATACAGACCGACGATCTGCCCGGCGCTCTCGAAGCGGTGGCCGTCCAGCCACTTCGACAGACCGGCGGCCAGTTTCCCGTACACCTCCTGCCCCTTGAGAACCGCCAGGCTGCAGACCTGGACGGCCGCCGCGCCGGCCATCAGGTGCTTCACCGCATCCTCGACCCGGCGAATCCCGCCTGCACCGATCACCGGTTTGCCGGTCATCGAGGCGATCGCCTCCACATGGTGCAGGGCCAGGGGCAGGATGGCGGCCCCGGAAAGCCAGCCTCGGCCGTCCCTGCTGCCGAGCAGGGGCCTGCGGGTTTCGATGTCGAAATCCAGAGCCGGTCCCACGCTGTTGACGGCCACGTATCCGTCCACCAGGTCCTCCAGGGTGCGGATCACCGCTTCCAGGTCGCCTACCCCCGGGCTGAGCTTGGCCAGGACCGGGACTCTCACATTATCCCGCAGCGCCCCGGCCAGGCGCTTCAGGTTTTCCGGATCCTTGCCCACGTAATGGATGGAAAACTCCACCGCGTCCACCGCACCGGATCTGTCCAGCTCCCTGCCCAGAACGGCGAGCTCCTCGGCGTTGTAGCCGACGGAGGCGATCAGCGGGAGACCCGCTTCCCGCGCACGGGGAAGCTCCCGCTCGATGAAGCTGCGATAGTCGAGCTCGGACCACAGCTCGGCGTTGAGAAGGCTCCCGCCGAAAGGGGAGACGATGTTCGGCGCAGGGACCCGCGCCGCCTCGACGCTGATCGTCTTGGCCACCAGAGCTCCCGCGCCGCCCCGGGCCGCGCGAAGCAGCATCTCCCCGTCGGCGCCCCCGGGGCCCGCCGCGGTCCAGATGGGGTTGGGAAAATCGATGTTCCAGATCCTGGTTTTCAGCTCAGCCATGCGGAATCACTCCTAGTTTCTCGAACAGGCGCGCGCCCTGGCGGGCGGCGGAGCGGGTGATCGATTCGATGTCCAGGCCGCAAAGACCGCCTCCGCACACCAGCGCCCTGCCCTGCATGCACACGATCCAGGCCGGAGATTCCAGGACTCCGTAGACCAGGTGACCCCAGAACGAATCCCCCGTGAAAGGGGAGGGAGGGCTGTAGTCCCAGACGGTCAGGTCGGCCCGGTCCCCCGGATTCAACCCCGGGTAGTCGGGAAAGAAGCTGCGCACGAAGCGAATTTGGTCGAAGCACACCCTGCGGACGAGCTCGAAGCTCTCCGGCAGCGAAGCGCCCTGGTGGCGATGGAGGAGGAACATCTGCTTGATGGATCGAAAGGGACTGGCGTGCATCCCGTCCGTGCCGGCCAGCAGGATGACTTCCCCGGGTATCTCTCCGTAGCGGCCCAGCCCCACCGCGTTGTTCAGGTTCGAATCCGGGTTCACCGCCAGCGCGCATCGTCCCCGGCCGATGGCCGGCCAGTCTTCCTTCTCCAGGTGAACCCCATGGGCGAGAATCCCGGGGTATTGGAGCAGGCCGAGGCGATCCAGGCGTACCGCCGCGGTGCACCCGAAGTGTTCCCTGCTGTAGCGCTGTTCGTATGCGTCTTCGGCCAGATGGATGTGGATGCCCGCCGCCGACTCGCGGCACAGGGCCGCCGCCCTGCCCAGGGTACGATCGCTCAGGGTGAAGGGGGCGTGGAGCCCCACGAGACCTTTGAGATCCGAGCTCGCCGAGCGGCGCATGAACGCCCGCTGCTCCTCGAGGCAGGCCTCCGTGACCTCGGCGCCGTGCCGGTCCGAGGTCTCCAGGCAGCAGACAGCGCGCAATCCCGCCTCTGCGAGGACCGACCCCAGCGCGTCCAGGCTCCCCCGCACGAAGCCAGGCGAGCTGTGATGATCGAAAACGTAGCTCACCCCGCAGAGGAGGGCCTGGGCGGAGCCGAGGCGTGCGCAGGCTGCCACCATGTCCGCATCCAGCGCCGCATCCAGGCGCCACCACAGATTCTCGAGGATATCGCGGAACTCCTCCATCGGACCCGGCAGAGACAGACCTTTGGCCAGACGGGAGTAGAGATGCTCGTGGAAATTGATCCCAGGAGGGGTCGCCACCCGCGCGCCGGCGTCGATCACCCGGCCGGGCTTTCCGGCAGGGCCGGTGCGCCCCGGCGGGCCAGCCAGGTAGCCGCGGTAATCGGCGGGGCGGATCTCGGCGATCCTGCCGTCTGCAATCCGCAGATGGCAGAACTCGGGACGGACGGCCCCGTCGCCGAAGCGGCACAGCCAGAGGTTGCGGATCTCCAGCAGCTCGGGCGCCCGTCTTGCCGCGCTCACCGGGAGCAGGCCTTCTGGAAAATTGCGATATTTCCTTTCACCTCAATACCCATGATCGACTGGTCTATATTATACTGCGAAGCATGGAACCGTGAAGCAGCCCAAGGAGTAGACCATGAAAAGAAAACGAATACCGCCGTCAAATCTGCGCATGGCCGTGTATCGAAGCTGGAGCGATGAGCATTTCCTCCTGACCTGCGGCGATCATTCCGCCGGCAGGTTCAACACCATGACCGTGGGCTGGGGCGCCCTGGGATGCATGTGGAGCCGCCCCATGGCCATGGTGGTGGTGCGTCCCCAGCGCTACACCCACGAGTTCATGGAGAAGTACCCGGATTTCACGATCTGCCATTTCCCTCCCGGACACGGCGAAACCCTCGACTACTGCGGTAGCCACTCGGGGCGGGAGGTCGATAAGATAGACCATTGCGGGCTGACTCCCGTAGGCTCCGAAACCATCGGATCTCCGGGTTTCGAAGAGGCGGACCTGATCCTGGAATGCTCCAAGATGTATTTCGACGATTTCGAGCCCGAACGTTTTCTGGCGGATTTCATCGAGGGCAACTACCCGGCCAGGGATTATCATCGGCTGTACCTGGGGCAGATCAAAGCCGCCTTCGGGACAGAGCAGTACGGCGCTTGAAGGAAGTGGTGCATGGACGGATAGATGGAGAGGACGAATTTTTGCGGGTACCGCTGCAGCCTCTGCGGAGAGCAATACGCTGCTTCGCAGCAGCTGTACCTCTGCCCGAAAGACCAGGGCTGCCTCGACGTAGTTCTCGACACGGCGGCAATCCGCAAAACCGTCGAGCCGCTGCGGCTGTCGGGACCGGACCGGGAGCCCTCCCACTGGCGCTACCTGCCCCTGCTGCCGCTGGATGATCCCGGGGCTCGCGGCACCCCGCTGCGCCGGGTAGGCTGGACGCCTCTGTACGAGCTTCCGGCCCTCAGGGCCGCGCGCGGCCTGAGCGCCTTCTGGCTGAAGGACGAGAGCAGCAACCCGACTGCCTCCTTCAAGGATCGGGCCAGCTCGCTGGTGACCGCCAGGGCCGTGCAGATCGGTGCCGGGCGGGTCGTGACCGCCTCCACGGGCAACGCCGGGGCGGCCCTGGCCGGAATGGCGGCGGCCCTGCAGCTGCCGGCCGTGGTCTTCGCTCCGAAGGAGGCGCCCGCGGCCAAAATCGGCCAGATGCTGGCCTTCGGAGCCACGGTGATCCTGGTCGAAGGAAACTACGACCAGGCGAGCGCCCTGAGCATCGAGGCGTCCCGAGAGCTCGGCTGGTATTGCCGCAACACCGGATACAACCCCTTCACGGCGGAGGGAAAGAAAACGGCGGCCTTCGAGATCTGGGAAGCGGTCCGGCAGGGGCGGATCGAGCTTGCGGGGGGGGCCCCGCTCGCCATCTTCGTTTCGGTGGGAGACGGGAACATCATATCAGGGCTGCACAAGGGATTTAGGGATCTGTCCGATCTCGGGTGGCTGGAGTTCCAGCCGCGCCTCTACGGCGTACAGGCGGAAGGTTCGGCCGCCATTGCCCGGGCCTTCGATGCGGGGCGGCAGTCCGTCCAGCCGGTGCGGGCTTCGACCATCGCGGACAGCATCTGCGTGGACATGCCCGCCGACGGAGCGCGGGCCCTGCGGGCGGTCCGTGAAACCGGGGGGAGCTACATCACGGTGGGGGATCGGCAGATCCTGCAGGCTGTCGCGGAGCTGGGGCGGTTCGGTGTGTTCGTCGAACCGGCCGCCGCCGCCTCCTACGCAGGGTTCCTGGCAGCCCTGGAATGCGGGCGGATCGCTGCGCGGGAGCCGGTAGTGGTGCTGGCCACCGGCAGCGGCCTGAAGGATATCACAGCGGTGCAGAAAGCCGTGCCGCCGGCTCCGGTGATCGAGCCGTCGCTCCAGGCGGTGAAGCGGCTGCTGAGGCGCCTGGAGCCCCGCGCTTGCGGGCACCGTATCGGTGCAGAGCAAGCGAGCGAGTGACGGGTGAGGAGGAACAAATATGGGCAGAGCCATCAAACGGCAGGACAACTCCTTTCTAGAAGCGCTGTTGAAGCTCATTCCTAGCGAGATCATCGCCGTGTTCATCTTCCTGCAGGGCGTGCTGCCGGATCGTCTGATCCCCCACCTGGTGATCAGCCTGCTGCTCGTGGGGATCACTCCGCTTTATCTCTATCTGGCCATGGGGGTGCGCTCGGCGTGCCAGCTCCTCGTCTCCACCCTGTCCATGGTGGTCTGGATCTACGCGCTCGGCCAGGGGCCGGTGCGATTCCTCGAGGCGCCGTTCTACGAGCCATGGTACGGTTCGGTGATCCTGGCGATCTGGACCCTCATTCCCCCGATGCTGCTGTACCGCGGCAAGGACGAAGCGTACGCTTCGAGTGGCGAGAAAGAGTAGAGGCGCCGAAAATTCCAGTAGGGATCGATACGAGCGTGAACAGACCAAAACCCGAGGAGCTGCGGAGCATTCAATTCTTCTCAGAGATGTCCAGCCGGGATCTGCGCATGGTGGCCCGCTTCGCTTCGACCAAGATCCACGGGAAGGGGGAGTTCATCATCCGGGAAGGCACGGTGGCGGACACCTTCTACATCATTCGGACGGGCAAGGTGGCCATCACCAAGAAGTTCGAAGAGGGGAAGGAGATGGTACTGGCCATGCAGTACGACGGGGATTTCTTCGGAGAGATGGCCCTCCTGGACCGGGGGCCCCGCTCGGCCAGCGCCGTTGCCCTGGAGTCCACGGTGCTGCTGGAGATCTCCCGGCGGGATTTCGGCATTCTGCTGAAAAAGGCTCCCCTCCTGGCCTACTCCATGATGCGGGAGCTGAGCACCCGGCTGCGGGGCACCGGGACGCTTTTGATCAGCGAGCTGCAGCGCAAGAACCGGGAGCTGAAGCAGGCCTACCGGGAAACTGTGAACGCTGTGGTCAACACCCTGGAAGCCCGGGATCCCTATACCCGCGGGCACACGGAGCGGGTGACCGCCATCGCCAAGAGCATCGCCGGGAGCATCGCCGAGGAAAAAGAGCTGGACGAGGAGGACCTGTTCACCATAGAGATCGGGGCCCTGCTTCACGATGTGGGCAAGATCGGCGTTCCCGACGCGATACTGCAGAAACCCGGACCGCTGCTGGATGCGGAGACCCGGGAGATCCAGGAGCATCCGGCCACGGGAAAGAATATCCTGGGAAATATCACCTATCTCGAGCATGCCCTGAGCTGCGTGCTGCATCACCACGAGCGTTTCGACGGCCAGGGCTATCCGGAGAAGATCGCCGGGGAGATGATCCCGCTTCCGGGCAGGATCATTTCGGTGGCGGATGCCTTCGATGCCATGACCACCGATCGTCCCTACCGCAAGAAGATGGACTATCAGAGCGCATTGCGGGAAATCGAGATAAACGCGGGCAAGCAGTTCGACCCGGAGATCGTGGAGGCTTTCGGGAAGCTGTTCAGAAGCGGGGAAATCAAACGGCTGCTCGACGAGCTGAAACAGAAAACTCCCTGAACTGTCGCCCCCTGTCTCAGTTTCGGATCAGCTCCTCGATCCCCCGGACCAGATCGGCAACGTAGCTTTCCAGATCCTCGATTTCGGATTTGGGGATGCGAAAGCCGATGGCTCCCTCGTGCCCGCCGCCGTTGGCTATGGAGAATGTCTCGAGCACCGTGCGCAGATCGGTCTGTTTGTACAGGTGGCTGCGCCGCAGGCGGAACTGGACGAGATCGGATTGCTCCGGGGGATCGAAATAGCAGACCAGTCCCAGCCACCTGCTCTCCTCCGCCAGGATATCCGCCACCCCGCGCGCCACGGAGACGATGGTGTCGTTGTCGAATTCCCGGCTGAGGGTCTCGACGTCCTGCTCCCCCAGCACCACGTAGCCGATCTTTTGCGAGAAACGCTTCCTCTCCATGAAGGTGTTGAAGCACTTTTCCTCGTTTCTCGACAGTCTCTGGATTTCCCGGAAGACCTCCTGCATGTCGGAGAAGTTTGTCCGGCGGGTGGTCTTTCGAGCGAGCAGATCGTTGAACAAGGCGCTGAACACCCTGTAGTATTCCCTCTCCCGCTCGTTTTTCAGATACAGACCCATCTTCGAATCCCCGATGATGCCGGTCAGGACGGCCAGAACGATGTTCCGCGAAACGAGGTCATTGATCTGGAACCGCCGCAGGAGTCTCTTTCGGTCCCTCAGCCTGAGAAGGATCTGGCCCACGAGCTCGCCGGAGGAGGACGCCTCCGTGACCAGGCGGTAGCCCTCCTGGCCCGAGTACTGGCTGTCCGAGCCGAGGTGGTGATCGATTTCGATCTTCAGCGTGCTCTCGTCATCGATGATTCCCCTGACCCGGGCGTCCGCTTCGAGCATGGACGGTTTGGCCGTGTCGAACAGGACCACCGTGTCGACGGAAGCGGGCAGGGGGTCGCCTTCGTACAGGATGGGGATGGAATTGTAGGTACAGATATTGAGCAGGTATTGGAAATGCTCGTGTATCTGCTTGCCCAGGTAGATGCAGATGTCCTTCGAGAATTTCGCCGCCAGCAGAGCGAAGCCGACCATGGAGGCGATGCAATCCTCGTCGGGGTTTTTATGGCCGAGCAGCAGAAATCCCTGCCGGTCGACCACGGCCTGGATGATGTTGTCGATGATGCGGTTTCGCCGCCGGTTGTCGGTGATGGCTGTCTTTTCCATGCCCTGGCACATACTATGTTCGCTTCCAGATAAATTCGCAAGGCTACGAGGGGAAAAGTTGGTTTGATTTCGACGGGTTCGAGGGGCCGGCTGTCAGGTCGGTTATTTAGGCAGCTGGTCCCCGTGGATGGTGAGCGCCGCGGGGGGTGCGCCGTCGTATTCGATGACTCCGGCGGCGAGCAGCTCCTCCTGGAAATCCGTCCTGTAGTCTTTCCAGATGATCTTGACGATGATTTTGTCACCCACGTCCGTGAAGGAGGCGCTGTTGAAGGTCATTTCCGGATCGAAGGGAGTACCGTAGTCGTAATCGAAGGTTACCTCGAAGGACTGGGGCGGGGTAAAAACCGCCGGAGACTGGGGTCCGGTTCCGTCCAGGTAGGCAACATCGACACTGCCCGGAGAGGTGGCGGCGAACTCAGCAGTCACCTCGTACTTCACCACGTAGGTGAAGCGGCCCGGGACGGCCGCGACGCTGCAGCCGAGCGTCGAGACTGCCAGGAGGCAGGTCGTGATCGTGAGAAGGATTGCTGGTACTGCCCGGCGTGGGATCATATCCTTCTAAATTTATCGTAAGATCCGGGGTTTTTCAAAACTCTTCCCCTTTTTTTGTTTCCGGGTCGACTGCGCAGCAGCCCTGGCCTGACCGGGTGCGGGAGCACGGGGAGGCTTGTGGAAAAACGGATTTCGGTTTAACAATAATCCAGAGCGTGCTGACTGATTCACCGTATCCAGACAGCGAGGAGAGG